>JANWZG010000101.1 GCA_025054735.1 Cyanobacteriota bacterium
GGTGCTGTCCCGTTCTCTGGCCGCGAAGGGTATTTACCCTGCGGTAGATCCTCTGGGTTCTACTTCCACCATGCTTCAGCCTAGTATTGTGGGTGAGGAGCACTACACTGTAGCTCGTGCTGTTCAATCTACACTTCAGCGCTACAAGGAACTTCAGGACATTATTGCTATTCTGGGCTTGGATGAATTATCTGAGGACGATCGTCGAGTTGTTGACCGTGCTCGCAAGATTGAGCGGTTCCTGTCACAGCCGTTCTTTGTGGCCGAAGTCTTTACGGGTTCTCCTGGTAAGTATGTGAAGCTAGAAGACACCATCAAGGGCTTTAAGATGATTCTCTCTGGTGAGTTGGATGAACTGCCTGAGCAAGCGTTTTACATGGTCGGCGATATCAACGAGGCGATTGCTAAGGGCGAAAAGCTGAAGGCAGAAGCTAAATAGGCAGAGTGCTAGGTTTCAGGTATTTGGGAATCGGCTAGTGAATGGACAGACACTATGGCAATAGTCCCTGATGGCTGGGCTGCACTAATCCTTGATACCTGAAGCCAGCGACTCCAGAACTTCAATCCTAATTTTGGACTTAATTGCTATGTCATTAACAGTGCGTATTATTGCCCCGGATAGGACAGTGTGGGATGCTCCCGCGGATGAAGTCATTCTGCCTAGTACGACTGGTCAGTTGGGTGTGTTGACGGGTCATGTCCCTATGATTACTGCTCTGGATACAGGGGTAATGCGGGTGCGCCCATCAGGCACGAAGGACTGGGTTGCTATTGCCCTTATGGGTGGCTTTGCTGAAGTCAACCAAGATGAGGTAACAGTGCTTGTCAATGGAGCAGAGCAGGGTAGCACGATCGACCTCGACGAGGCAAAGGCGGCTTTGGCGCAAGCCGAGACTCTATTGGGACAACTAAAGGAAGACGATCGTCAGGCGAAAATCCAGGCTACGCAAGCTCTGAAGCGGGCACGGGCACGGGTACAGGCTGCTGGTGGTGTTGTGCCCATCTAGCTCTAGGTAGATTGTTATGTCTGCCTAGTTGTCTAGATTACCCTAGAGCTATCTAGCTCTGTGGTTTAGATGCCTGGATTGCTTTCCAGACGCGCTCTGGGGTCATAGGAAGCTGATAGAGGCGAACACCAGTAGCATGGGCGACGGCATTCATAACTGCGGGCGGCGTACAGTTCACCACCACTTCACCAACTCCTTTAGCACCAAATGGGCCGTAGGGATCACTGTCTTCGATAAATGCGGCCTCAATTGCAGGAATATCCTTCGCTAGGGGAATTCGATAGGTGCGGGGACTAGGGTTAACGATCCGCCCCTCGGCATCAATCTGCTGTTCTTCGCTGAGGGCATAGCCTAGCCCCATGACAGTACCACCGACTGCCTGTCCGTAACAAATGCGGGGGTTAATGGCTTTGCCTACATCGATCGCCTGCACACAGCGCAGCACGGTTACTCGCCCAGTTTCAGTATCAACCTCTACTTCGGTGCCCTGTACTGCAAACGTCAAGGTAGACTTGTCAGCGGCATACTCACGTTCAACCTCTAGCGGGTGATCAGCCTTCTCTACCAGAGTGCTGAGGGGTAACGTTCCTTGAGTAGGAGTCTGAATACCTACGGCAGTGAGTTGCAGTTGATCGACTGCACAATTCATGACAGCAGCAGCGGCTGTTAATAGACAAGAGCGCAGTGCTTCTGCTGCTAAAATTACTGCTTGTCCGGTAATGTAGGTAGTAGCTGAGGCATAGGCACCAGAGTCAAAGGGGGTATGCAACGTATCGGCTGTGATGATGTCAATCTGGTCGATTGTCGTGTGGAGAACATCGGCAGCAATCTGGCGTAGGGTCGTATTGCAGCCTGTACCCAAATCTACGGCACCTGATCGCAGTTCGTAGCGCCCATCTGATTTCAGCGCCATTCGTACCCTAGCTAGATGAATTTTCGCCAGACCACTACCCTGCATACTGATGGCAAATCCAATGCCCCGACGGCGAGAACCATCGATCACAGGAGGAGTTCCTGGTTTATAGTTCATCGTGCTGGCAACCTTGGCGATTGCTGCCTTCAACCCATAGCTACCCACTAGGTGAAAATGGTGATCTGCCCCGATTAACACCCTGTCATCCGGCGTGATCACCTGTCGTTGACGGAGTTCTAAGGGATCTATCTGCAACATGGTAGCAATTTCATCCATGAGAGATTCCATGGCTACATAACCCTGGGTAGCGCCGTATCCCCGGAAAGCACCTGCGGGCATAGTATTGGTGTAAACTGAGTAACCGCGAAAGCGTTGGTGCTCACAGCGATAGAGTCCCAATGGCATACTACCTGTTAGGAACACCACCTGAGTGCCATGGTTACCATAGGCTCCTGTATTGGCGATCGCAATCATATCCACAGCCGTCAGGGAACCATCGCGCTTTACCCCTACCTTCAGGTGAATTTCAGCAGCATGGCGGCTATTGGTAGCAGTAAATTCTTCCTGGCGGGAAAATACCCACTGCACTGGGCGACCCGTGCGCAAGGTTGCTAATGTACAGAGGTCTTCGGTAAGGATTTCTTGCTTATTGCCAAACCCACCCCCTAAGCGAGTTTTGAACACATGAATCTTGTCTTTGGGGATGTCGAACAGGTGGGATAACAACCGCTGACAGTGGAAGGGCACTTGGGTACTGGAGCGCACATGCAACATGCCATCTGCGTCCAGCCATGTGATGGTGGCATGGGGTTCTAGGTGCATATGCTGAACAGCAGGCACACGATAAACTCGCTCCAGGAGAAAATCAGCAGCCTCAAACCCAGCCTCTAGATTTCCCTTTTCTAGAAAGACCTTGCCTGCAATGTTGCGTTGGGCGTTGTAAATCTGGAAGGATTCAGGTTCATCGTGGATTTGGGGTGAAGAGGCACTATGGGGTCGTATGCCCAGCTCACAGGCTTCATCGCCGATCGCTATTACCGGATCCAGCACGTGGGGGAGCACTTCATAGTCCACCTCGACCAGCTCACAGGCTTGCCTAGCAATCGCTACCGATTCAGCCACCACTGCCGCTACTCGATCGCCCACAAACCGCACCTTGTGGTCAAGCAAATAGTGGTCGTGGGGGTCTGGCACAGGTTCGCCGTGACCAGCCGTAGTGTAAGGACGACGGGGCACATCTGCATGGGTAAACACAGCATAAACCCCAGGCAATGCCAGTGCCTTACTAGTGTCAATATGACGAATGCGGGCATGGGCATAGGGCGATCGCACGACGGCTAAGTGCAACAACCCCGGTGGTGCCCAATCTGTGGTGAAGAGGGGTGCCCCGGTGACGATGCCAACACTATCTTGCTGGGGCAAGCTTTGCCCAACTTGAGGTGCAGGGGAATCATCTGATGTGGCTAATTCTGGGGGCGGCTGAAGGCCATACCCCTGCAACATGCTCTGGACAATTGCCTGATAACCAGTACAACGGCAGAGATTGCCATCTAAGGCACGGCGCAACTCAGTCTCGTTGGCAACCTTTAGCTTGCTGGCTGACATAATCATGCCAGGAGTGCAATAGCCGCATTGAAAGCCTTGGCAGTCTACAAATGCCTGCTGCATGGCTGTAAGCTGCCCATCAGTAGCTAGCCCTTCGATCGTCGTCACTACACGACCATCTGCTCGTTGAGCTGGATAGATACAACTATGCACCGCATGACCATCGACCCAGACTGTACAAGCTCCACAATCACCCGTGTCGCAAACGCGATGTGTCCCATATAACCCTTGGCTATGGAGAAAACTAAGTAGTGTAGTGCCAGGGGCGGTAGTCAATTGGTAGTTACGATCGTTAATGCAGATAGTCATCATTCGGCTTGAATAATTAATCGGTGCTTGCATGGAGACACTATTACGCGCATTGTCCCATAGAATCTGCTATCAGAGCTACATGCCAAGACTTATGAAAGTAAGTAGACTAAGATACATTGGTAACTTTTGGTTTGACGAAGTTTTAGTGATTTATTCAGGCTCCTGTAAATGTCATATGGATAGGTAGTCGATGAATAGACAGCCACCTCTCAACCTAGATCAAATTCCCTCTGAGGATTGGGAACATACACCCGATAGCATCAAATATTTAGTTGAAGATTTACTAGCACAGACAATGTTGCCATCGCAGGATCAGCAGTTACGTCAGTTCTTAGATGCAAGCCCGATCGGCATTGCTGTGCACTATCATACAGGGCAGATTATCTACATCAACGATGCAGGGCGGGTGTTATTGGGCATCGATCGCTCAGTAGAATTACGAGCAAATTTGCTCTCTGAAATTTTCCAGGTCTACCGAGAAGGCACAGATATTCCCTATCCTCTGGAAGAGTTACCCAGTAGCCGCGCTCTAACAGGAGAGGCAGTTTGGGCGGATGATTTAGAAGTCCGGACTCCCCAGCGAGTGCTGTCATTAGAGGTCTGGGCCAGCCCTATAGTCAATGACGAGGGTCAGGTGACTTATGCTGTGGTGGTTTTTCAAGACATTAGCGATCGCAAACAGCGGGAGATGGAGCAGCGTATTATCAGCACAACCTTAGCAGAGAATAAACGTCATCGTCGCCATGTGATTGAAGTACAAACAGATTTGATTTTGCAATCACTGCCAGACACCACGATCATCTTTGCCAACGATGCTGTCTGTAATGCCCTACAACGTCCGCATCAGCAGGTGTTAGGGCTGAAGTGGAGTGACTTTGTGCCTCCAGAAGACTTAGTCATATTGCGGGCTAAAGTTGCAGATTTGACCCCAGAGCAGCCTACCTTTGAGAGTATTAATCGCAACTATCGAGCGAGTGGGCAAACCAGTTGGACTCAATGGGTCAACTTAGGGATTTTTGATGACCAACGGCAGTTGGTCAAAATTCAGTCAGTAGGGCGGGATATTACAGCACTACAAGCACAAATTTTACGAGAACAGGCCCTAAATCGAGTATTTCAGGCCATCCGCAATTCCCTTGATTTAGAGACCATTTTCACCACAGCCGTGCGCGAAACAGCGCAACTCTTGGACAAACTGGACTGTTTTGTGGTGCAGTACTTACCTGCTCAGGGCGTTTGGAAGCCTGTTGCGCAGTTTTGCCATGATGGTAGACCATCTATGCGGGGTATGGAAATTCCTGATGCAGGCAATCCCTTTGCCGATCGACTCAAGCAGTTACAACTAGTACGGTTGGAAGACACTAGTGATTTAGAAGATGCTATCAATCAGGAAGTTGCCCGTAGTCTGCCGGGGGCATGGTTGTTGATTCCCTTAGTGGTGAATGGGTCTATCTGGGGCAGCTTCACCATCACCACCCCTGAGCATCCCTTTTATTGGCAAGACGAGCAGGTTACCTTGGCCCAAGCAGTTGCTGAACAGCTAGAGGTTGCTATTCACCAAGCTAATCTCTACAAACAGCTACAACTAGAACTAGCCGAGCGGCAACAAGTTGAGACGGCCCTGCGAGAAAGTGAGGCTCGGTTTCAAAATATGGCAGCCAATGTACCAGGGGTCATTCTCCGTTATATCTTGCATCCAGACGGTACTGATGGGGTGTTATACATGAGTGCAGGCTGTGCTCGACTCTGGGAAGTGGAGGCGCAGGCAGTCGTCGAGGATGCCTCAATTCTATGGGGGATGGTGCATCCAGAGGACTTACCAATTGTACGAGCATCAGTGATAGCATCAGCACAAACGTTACAACCTTGGTTCCAATTATGCCGAATCACTACCCCGTCGGGGCGAGAAAAATGGCTAGAAGCGGCAGGCAGGCCGACAAGGCAAGCTAACGGGGACATTATCTGGGATACGTTGATTTTGGATGTGACTGCTCGCATTCAAGCAGAGGCGGCTCGACGTGAGAGTGAAGCTCGCTATCGGTTACTAGCAGAGAATACTAATGACCTAGTGTGCTTGCATAATGTTGATGGGCGGTATCTGTACATTAGTCCTTCCTGTGAGACATTGCTAGGCTATCACTATGACGAAATGCTGGGGCAAGATCCCTACACTTTTTGTCATCCAGACGATCGCGATCGCGTTCGCCAAGAAGCTCATCGTGCAGCGATGGAGGGTAAATCTGTGCGCATTACCTACCGAATGCTCCATAAAGCTGGGCATTACCTCTGGTTCGAAACATTGACCAAACCCATTGCGGATGCGTCAGGGCAGGTAGTGCAAATTCAAACCACATCGCGAGACGTAACGGAGCGGGTGTTGGCTCAACAGCAACTAGAATACGATGCCTACCACGATGCCTTGACGGGCTTACCAAATCGGCAGTTGATGATGGAGCGACTAACCCTAGCGGTGAATCGTGCCCAGCAATCGCCAGACTATCACTTTGCGGTGTTGTTCCTTGACCTAGATCGCTTCAAGGTGATCAACGATAGCCTTGGCCATCTAGCCGGAGACCAACTGCTAGTAGCCATCGCCCAGCGATTGCAAGCCGTCTTGCACAAAACTGACCTAGTTGCTCGGCTAGGGGGTGACGAGTTCGTGATTTTGTTGGATGACATTCACTCTGTGCAAGAAGCTATACGTGTTACAGAACGATTGTTTACAGTGCTACAAACCCCCTTTGAACTTCAGGGACGCGAAGTCTACACCTCTTGCAGCATTGGCATCGTCTTTGGGACGAGTAACTATACTCAAGCCTCAGAACTGCTGCGGGATGCTGATATTGCCATGTATCAAGCAAAGGGCAAAAGTAGGGCACGATATGAAATTTTCAACACCGAGATGCATATCCAAGCCCTGAACCGGCTGCATCTAGAAAACGACTTGCGGCGAGCGATCGACTGTCAGGAATTTGTACTGTACTACCAGCCCATCGTCGCTCTCAACACTGGGACGATCGTGGGCTTGGAAGCCCTAATTCGGTGGCAGCATCCTATCCAAGGGCTAAAAAGGCCCAGCACATTTATCTCAGTAGCGGAAGACATGGGATTCATTACCCAGTTGGACTATTGGGTGCTGCAAACAGCTTGTCACCAACTGGCAACGTGGCAAGCTCGGTCTCCGCACCTATCCAGGCTGAAAATTAGCGTAAATCTCTGTGCCCAAGATCTGAACCATAGTGATCTATTGAGCGAAATTGATCGGGCTTTGGCTACCACGGGCATTGATAGTCAATGCCTCACTCTAGAGATTACCGAGAGCATGTTGATCAACGATGTGGAGGTAACGATCGACCGATTGCATCAACTCAAGGCACGAGGTGTGCAGATTAGTATCGATGATTTTGGCACAGGTTACTCATCCCTGAGCTATCTCCATCAGTTACCTATCAATAGCCTCAAAGTCGATCGCTCCTTCGTGCAGCAAATCGAGTCTGGGCAGCGTAACCGCCAATTGGTAGAAACGATCGCCGCCCTAAGTCAGCAGTTGGAATTGGAAATGATCGCCGAAGGCATTGAAACCCAGCAACAATTCGATCGCCTACAACAGCTTGGTTATCAATATGGGCAAGGCTATTGGTTTTCCCGACCCTTGGCTGAAGCAGAAGCCACAACCCTGTTACTACGGGGATAATCTACTTGCTCTTCATCGCCTACTACTCCCTTGCTGATCGCTTCAGCAATCCAACGTATGCTCCAATTCCCAGGTTGAAATGTGAGAGCTGTATTCATGCCATTCCTGATGCTTAAGCTTCAAGTAAGATGCTACGAAAGTATCTCCCATAGCTTGGGTAAGAATCTTGTCTGCCTCTAAGCAGCGGAGTGCGTCCAATAGATTAGCAGGCAGTTGTTTAACTGTACCTACGGGTAATGGATCTGTGTAAGAGTTATTGTCCGATCGCTGCCCAGGATCTCGCTTATTCACAATGCCATCTAGCCCTGCTGCAATCAGCGCCGCAGGCAATAGGTATGGGTTAGCAGAGCCATCCGCTAGGCGCAACTCAAACCGACCAGCATCTGGAATGCGAATCATATGGGTGCGGTTGTTGCCACTGTAGGAGATGGTATTGGGTGACCATGTAGCCCCAGACATAGTGACTGGGGCATTGATGCGCTTGTAAGAGTTAACCGTGGGATTGGTAAAGGCACAAAGCGCTTCTGCAGATTGCAACACACCAGCGATAAATTGGTATGCCAAGGTGGAGAGACCCAGTTCCCCTTGAGCATCGTAGAACAGGTTGGTTGCACCTGCTGTATCCCAAACCGAGAGGTGAGTATGGCAACCATTCCCTGTCAAATGGGCAAAGGGCTTGGGCATAAAGGAGGCGCGGAAGCCGTGCTTTTCAGCGATCGTCTTCACCATGTACTTGAAGAAGGCGTGACGATCAGCAGTAACTAGTGCATCTGCGTAGGTCCAGTTCATCTCAAACTGGCCATTGGCATCTTCATGGTCATTTTGGTAAGGCCCCCACCCCAGGACTAACATGCTGTCACAAATTTCTCGAATCACCTCATAACGACGCATTAACGCCTGTTGGTCATAGCAGGGCTTGCTCTGACGATCGCGGCCATCGGAAATGTCATCCCCCGTTGCTGATAGCAGAAAATACTCGCACTCCACACCAGTTTTGACGCGGTATCCTAAATCTTCAGCCTGCTTGAGCACGCGCTTCAGCACCAATCGCGGCGTTTGTTCAATCGCTCGTCCATCAATCCAATACAAATCCGCTGGCATCCAAGCTAGCTCCGGTTGCCAGGGCAACTGTATCAATTGCTCTGGATCTGGAATCGCCAAAATATCTGGATCTGCTGGGGTCATATCTAACCAAGCCGCAAACCCTGCAAACCCAGCGCCATTTGCCGCCATGGTATCAATGCAGTCGGCGGGCACTAACTTGGCCCGTTGGACACCAAACAAATCAGTAAAGGAAATCAAAAAGTATCGGATGTTGCGATCGCGGGCAAGGCTAGAGAGAGATACAGTCATAAGCGCGTAGATAGGAGAGATCAGGGGGCTGTTATTAATCGTTATTGAGCTAGGAGGTCATAAATAGCTGATCGAATAAATGCTTCATCGTCTGGATGCTGGTAAGGATTACCTGCCCGATGTCCCCAAATAGAAGGAATAGGGCGACAATCAGCATTTGGGATGAGAGCAGCTTCTTCAGCACAATCCTCCAGTGTAAAGTATAGGTCAGTTGTAGCAGGCATTACTAAAGTTTGAGCTTGTATGGCGGCAAGGGCAGCTACATAGTCACCTTGGTAGATGGGGTTGTTACTCACATCACAATGCAGCCATGTGTCAATCATCGCCAGCAGGTCGTGGGGGTCTCGTCTGCGATAATTTGCTTCCCACCCACGCATGAGATAGTCCTCTAGAGACTTATAACCCAACGAGTAGTATAGTCCCTGGCGGTAGAATGCTTGGGAGGCTGCCCAACTAGCATAAATGTGGGCAAACGCTCGATAGCCACGATCGGGCACCCCCTCAAATCTTGTCCCTGTCCAGGCAGGGTCAGCCGTTAGTGCCGAGCGCAGGCTATAGAGAAAGACCTTATTGTGGTCAGTAGTGCGAGCTGTGCCACAGAGAGCCGCAATACGCTCGACCCGATCAGGATATAACACTCCCCAGTGATAGGCTTGCTGTGCTCCCATTGACCAGCCATAAACCAGCGCCAACTGCTCAATGCCAAACACTTCCCGCAGCAAGATAGCTTGTGCTGTCACATTATCCACATGGGTAAACCAAAATCCCTGCTCACTCAGACCGCAGTCTGGGCAATTGCTGGGTGAGCTAGAGAGGCCATTGCCAAACATATTGGGAATGACAATGAACCATCGAGTAGGATCCAAAATCCCATCTGGACGAATTAACCACTCAATATCCGTATGCTGCGCCCCGTAGGACGTGGGGTAGAGGATGACATTACGGCGATCGGGCGCTAGTTCACCATAGGTTTGATACACTATGATTGCCTCTGGCAACACTGCTCCACACTGTAACGACCAATTGGTCAGGGTGAAGTAGCTAGCTGGCTGGCTCATTTTGCCGATTGCCCCCATGCGGCCACAATGTGCTGATGGGCCTTAATATAACCATTAGCTACCTGTCGAAACTGCAAGCGCAGGAGCTGATGAGCAGCCGGTAACGCATGAAATGGAATCGACGGATATAGATGATGCTCTGCATGGAATGGCATATTCCACATTAGGAAGCGCAATGGAGCCAACGTCAAGGTGGTACGGGTGTTAGTGAGAGGGTTGTCATCTAGCGTACAGCCAGTATGTTCTGCCAGCAGCACATAGCGCAAAATGGGCTGCCCCACTGCTAAGGGCAGCAGCCAATAGAGCACCACTGCCCACGGATGTCCTAAGGCAACAGAGATGGCGATCGCCCCAACGTAGACCAGCAGTTGCCAGCGGGTAGACCAAATCACATCACCGTAGGCACTTTCTGGCAAGAACGGATACCTTTGCACCTGTCCCAGAGCAATGCGGCTATGTCCCTGTAGCTTACCTAGCCACCAAGGAATGCCACTTAGCTCCCACACATAGGCTCGCCAGTTTGTAGGCTTCGGGTCTTCTAG
>JANWZG010000102.1 GCA_025054735.1 Cyanobacteriota bacterium
AGCCGGTCGTCCTCGTCCCAGTACGTGATGCAGACGTGCGGCTCGATGGAGGCTTGCTGCACCTGATGCACGGTGTAGGTGCGCTCGAAGACGTAGTCGGATTCGGCCAGGCCGCGCTCCACATCGCCAACGGCAGTGTGCAGCAAGCATTTGCCCCAGAGCCGCCCGTCAAAACCTGGAATCAATATCTTCAAGATGGTGCTGTGAAGCTGGGAGGAACGATGCTGCGAGCGCAGGACTTTGAAGCCCAGAGCAAACACCTGCACAACTTAATCCAAGCTGGTGTCCTCATGCCGCTGTTGATTAGACGGCAAAGTCAACTGCTGATTGTCTCGGCTACGTATGATTGGCAACCTGGCGATCGGCTCATCTATTTATTTCACGACCCCAAGTCTAAATTGTTAAAGTTGCTCTCTGGCCAGGCAAGAAGCCGATTAGCAATTGAAACCATTGCTGCGGTTGAAACCATCCCTCAGCCAGAGCCGCCTCCTCCAGCAGAGCCAGATTCACCAGTAGAGCCACCGTCTCCAGTAGAGCCAGCCTCACCAGATACCTCTAAGCCCGAAGATTCCAGCGAGACAAGTGCATCCCCGGTCAATGCACCAGCGGTTACAGCCATCTTTCCCGATAATGAAGCCTATATTGCAACTTCAGATGCTCGATCAGATTAGCAAAACTAATTCTGGCTCTGATTCCTGCTATGGTTATTCCTGGTATAGCTAGGGATGATTACCTTCATGGAGCATCCCCCGTATAAGTCGTCATGTCATCTTGGCACATTCGGTTTTCTTGGCTGTATGCCTTTTGGAAGTTTTCTCGCCCCCATACGGTCATTGGCACTACCCTCAGTGTCATGGCGCTGTATAGCATTGCCGCTGCTGAAGCCACTACTATTCTGCCCATCGCTACCCTTCCCTTAGCCCTGTTTGCCTGTCTCTGTGGCAATATCTACATCGTGGGCTTAAATCAGTTGGAAGATATAGGGATTGATCGCATCAATAAACCCCACCTTCCCCTAGCCTCAGGCGAGTTTTCTCCATCCCAGGGGTGGAGCATTGTGGGCACGACAGGCTTGCTAGCGCTTGCAGTTGCAGCTTGGCAAGGAATTTGGTTGTTGGCAACAGTTGGCATTAGCTTGATAATCGGCACTGCCTATTCTTTGCCACCAATTCGCCTGAAGCGCTATGCTCTGTGGGCATCATGGTGCATCCTTACCGTGCGCGGACTAGTTGTCAACTTAGGGTTATTCCTACACTTTCAGCAGACCTTAAGTCCAGGCTCGGCGGCCATTCCACCGGTAATCTGGGCGGTTACTGTGTTCATGGTAGGCTTCACCATTGCCATTGCCATCTTTAAAGATATTCCCGACCTAGAGGGCGATCGACAATTTCGCATCAATACACTGACTGTCCGCTTAGGACAACGAGCGGTGTTCACCCTAGCTATGCTGTTACTAACAACCTGTTACCTCGGTATGATTCTGGCAGGTCTTGCAGGGTTACCCGGTGTCCACCGACCATTCTTTGTTGCTACCCATGCCCTAGCTTTGATCAGCCTCTGGTGGTGTTGCTACAGGTTAGGCATCTCAAACTCGCCTCACCTCAACCAGCGCTACGCCCAGCTCTATCTAATTATTTGGTCACTATTTTTCCTGGAGTATGGAATGATTCCAATTGCTGTGCTGCTGAACCACTCAGCAAATGGAACTATATGAATAACGCTAGTCTTCTCAGTCACACTACTGCCAGCCGATACTCACTATGGACACCCGTCTCTAGGGAGTAAACTCAAGGGCTGTATGCACAGAGCTGCGGACAGAGAGGACTAGCGCCAGTAGAACGATCAAACCAATTTCAACTCAGGGTCACACGATCACCGACACTAGAAAGCCTTGCACAGGAGCTATGACTTAACGCTCTTTAGGTAGTTCAGCATGGTGTCTGCATCCGACACTTCAAAGGGATCTGTTGGGCAGTTGTCGCTGTAGCCTGGCTCGACAAAGATTTTCTCGATCGTGCCGTCATTCACCACCATAGAGTAGCGCCATGAGCGCAGTCCAAAACCAAGGTTATCCTTTTCTACTAGCATACCCATCTTGCGGGTGAACTCACCATTACCATCGGGTAACAGCTTCACCTTTTCTATACCTTGCTGCTTGCCCCACTGATACATCACAAAGGCATCATTGACAGATATACAAATTACTTCATCAACGCCTTGAGCCTTGATCTCATCGTACAGTTCCTCATAGCGAGGCAAGTGGGTAGAAGAACAGGTAGGGGTGAATGCCCCAGGCAGGGAAAAGACAACTACACGCTTACCACCAAAGATCTCTTGGGTAGTGACATCTTGCCAGCGGAAGGGGTTGGGGCCTTCTACAGACTCATCACGGACACGAGTCTTAAACACTACATCGGGCACTTTATCCAATACAGCAACCATTGTTTCTCTACCTCAAGTAATTACAGACGAATGTTGCAATTGAAATTTGCAAGTTACTCTCTTAGGAACACCAGCGCACATGGAGTGGTGAATGTCCCTGTAAATCAGAATAATTCTGAGCTGAGAAAAAGTCAAGGAAAAGATTAAGATAATCTTTATAAATTATCTAATATAAAACTGGTGGTATCGATAGGACTGACTACAATATCAGAAGGTAAACATTAGATTATGGTTATGGGTTCCCAGGCTACAGATCAGCAACTGACTGGCACATCTATGGAAGCGATCGTGCAACTTCTTAGATCAAAAGGCTTGCGGGTTACACCGCAACGGTTTGCTGTGTATGCCAATCTTTTAGCTCGATCTGATCACCCTACAGCAGATCAAATTCTCAGTGATTTGAATCAAGAGGTACCTATTTCATCCCAGGCTACGGTGTACAGCTCATTGCAGGCATTGCGAGAAGCTGGCCTAGTGCGTGAGGTACTCTTGGAGGAAGGCGTGTCTCGCTATGATGCCAATGTTCAGCCTCACCATCACTTTCAGTGTCGCTGTTGTGGTGTGATTTCTGACATTCCTTGGGAAACATTCCAGAACCTTAGCCTGAACCAGCTATACCCCCGACTCTATGCTGAAACCTATGAAGTTACTGTTCGTGGGCTGTGTGAACAGTGCCAAGTAACCAACGCCAAGGGACTTTGAAGTATGAGCCTTGATAGACAATTCTACGTGGCTTCAATGTAGCGCTTGAGTTCACGAGCCATGCGATCAATTCCCCGTTGCTCATCTTGCCGAATGAAGGGAAAGAAAAAACCTGCTAACCAGCCAGAAAACCTATCCTGGTGAACGTATCGAGTATACCCTGCACCAATATCTTGCAACTCAAACACGTGCTCGTTGCGTAATCCGGGCACTACAGAGTGCCAGCGAAGACAGACCATGGGTTGTACCAAGGTAACGGTGGGTTGAAACTGGGTTTCAGGTTCGCCAGCCACTCGCCGTAGTGACAATGCTACAGAACGCCCCTGCTGGAATGGTAGCTTGCTATTCAAATCGTAGAGAAATGTGTTCCAGTAAAGCCACTGTTCCTTGCGAATGAGGGCCTGCCAGACACGACTTCTGGATGCCCGAATGTCAATCTCAGTGTAGAGACTCGGCATACGCTGTGCTACCAACTGCTAGTATTACTACCTACTGACCTGATCTTAGCGCTCCTCAGTGAATTGCGTCACGCTGAAGCATGGGGCTAAAGCCGATCGGCTTAGACTGCTTGTGAGACAACTGATGCAACGATGGCAGCCTGCCTAGAGTTAGGACTCTCTAGCCCCTAGGCCCAGGCTTGCTGCAATGACCAGAAACCTAGACAATAGGATGAAGAGTAGATTTCATCGTTAATTGCTCGTTTGAAGACTAAGCACTATACCTGTGCCTATGGCCTTTGATCCTAATCAATTCTTGACTCGCGATGAAGCTTTGCTAGTAGACGCTGCTCTGCTGACTTCCCAAGCTAAATTCACAACCCGGATAGCTCTCTATTCCCTGCGTACCCTGAGACAGATTGCTAGTGATGCTGGGGTGACGATCGACCAAATCACAGGTGACCAAATTCTTAGCTGGATTCAACAAGATCCAACAGTGCAAGAAAATGCAGGCATGGATGCTGAGTTTGTCGAATTTTTTGCTCGCTTGGTCATGTCATCCTTAAAGCCTCTCAGAGAGATTGCAACCGCTACTGAAACAGCGATCGCAGATTTGACAGTTCGCCAGGTGATTACCTGGTTTGAGCAACAATCTCTACCGACGTAATCAAACGTAAAGAATGGTTCATTACTCTGTAGGTCAGCGGTTACTGATGATGGGTATCACCCCCTTGACTCCCTGCCTAGTCAAAGATTGGTTACACTTGAGCCATCAATGGTCATCACAGGTTGCTAATTTTACTGCTATTGATTTGCTGTGAACTTGCTATTGATTTGCTGTGAACTATAGAACTATGAAGGGTGATTCATGTCAATCAACTCAGGACTCTATGTTTTGCTAGTTAGCATTCATGGCCTGATTCGAGGTCATAATCTAGAGCTGGGGCGAGATGCAGACACAGGCGGACAGACTAAGTATGTAGTGGAGTTAGCTCGCGCTCTTGCAAACCATCCACGAGTCGATCGGGTTGACCTAGTAACCCGATTGGTGTCTGATCCAAAGGTGAGTCCTGACTATGCACAGCCGATTGAGCAACTCTCAGACAAAGCCCGAATTATTCGGTTGCCCTGTGGCCCACGCCGCTATTTACGCAAGGAAGTGCTCTGGCCCCATCTAGACAGCTTTGCTGACGAGTTGCTACGTTACCTGCGGCAACTAGGCCGCTTGCCTGATGTCATTCACAGCCACTATGCAGATGCAGGTTATGTGGGTTGTCGGGTAGCTGGCTGGCTAGGACTCCCTCTCGTGCATACAGGCCATTCCCTAGGGCGAGTGAAGCAGCAACGATTGCTAGAGCAAGGTAGCAAACCTGATGCTATTGAAGAGTACTTTCATATTAGTACCAGAATTGAGGCTGAGGAGACTACCCTGGCGAGTGCAGCCTTGATCATTGCTAGTACCCACCAGGAGGTGGAAGAGCAATATAGTATGTATGACCAGTATCAGCCCCAGCGTATGGTGGTGATTCCGCCGGGGGTAGCACTGGAGGAGTTTTATCCTGCGCCTGCTGGTTGGCAACCACCTGCCATTCAGCAAGAGTTGCAGCGGTTTCTACGCGATTTACAGAAGCCGATCGTCATGGCTCTCTCACGACCAGCAATTCGTAAAAATGTTGGCACCTTAGTCAAGGCGTTTGGTAGTGATCCTGAACTGCGACAGCTTGCTAACTTAGTGTTGGTGCTGGGTACTAGGGATGACGTTATGACGATGGAATCAGGGCCACGTCAGGTGTTGACAGAAATCTTTCAACTGATCGATCGCTACGACCTCTATGGTCATGTTGCCTATCCCAAGCAGCACAAAGCCCAGGATGTTCCTGAACTGTATCGGTTAGTGGCCCAGAGTAAAGGGGTATTTATCAACCCAGCCTTGACGGAACCCTTTGGCCTCACCCTAATTGAAGCTACGGCCTGTGGTGTACCTATTATCGCTACGGCAGATGGCGGCCCTCGTGATATCCTAAAGGCTTGCCAAAATGGCATGTTAATTGACCCGCTGGATATTGCCCAAATTCAAGCTGCGCTAAAGTTTGCTTTAACGAATGCTGAGCAGTGGCAAACGTGGGCAACCAACGGTCTTAGGACTGTGCATCAGCATTTTTCGTGGGCTAGCCATGTGGAGCGTTATTTAGACCAAGTGGAGAAACTGCCACAGCGTCCAATACAGCCGATGCTGAGTCCATTGACGAGGGCACCTGCTGCCGATCGTCCTGAGTGGAAAATGCCTGCGGCTAACCGCTTGCCCACTGCCGATCGCTTCTTAATCTGTGAAATTGATAATACCTTACTGGGCGATCACGATGCGCTCCACCAATTAATTCACCGCCTCCATGAACAGGGTCACACTACAGGGGTAGGCATAGCTACAGGCCGCACTGTCCAGAGTGCTCTGGAAATGTTAAAGGAGTGGCAGTTTCCCATGCCTGATGTCCTGATTACGGCCACGGGCAGCGAGATCTACTATGGCCCCCAAGTAGTAACGGACACTAACTGGCAGCGTCATATTAACTATCGGTGGGAACCAGATGCCGTGAGGTCAGTAATGGCAGAGATTCCTGGTATTGAATTACAACCCCCAGAAGCCCAGACTCGATTTAGAATCAGCTATTTTGTGGATATTGGCCGAGCGCCCAGTTTCCGAGAAATTATGCGCCGGCTACGCCAAAACCAACTCCATGTCAAGGGCATCTTTAGCCATAACAGATACCTAGACCTGCTCCCTATTCGCGCATCTAAGGGGGATGCTGTGCGCTATTTTGCCTTCAAATGGGGTCTGCCTGTTAAGCGATTCTTGGTAGCTGGGGCATCGGGTAATGACGAGTCGATGCTGGCGGGCAACACCCTAGCAGTTGTAGTGGGGAACCACAGCTCAGAATTAAAGCGGCTCAGGGACTATCCCCAAATTTACTTTGCCCGTGGCCACTATGCTTGGGGGATTTTGGAAGCGTTAGACTACTATGATTTCTTTGGTTCCCTAACGCCTAAGCAAGCAGAGAGTTTGGCAAGCTAAGGGGGAGCAGTTGGCTAGGAATGACTCGATGTAGAGGCAGGACCGACATCCGGCAGGTCACGGCGCAACCGATAGAGCCACAGCAGTCCCAGACTTCCAAGGCCGATCGCTACCAAGCTAACTAATTGGGCTATGCGTAGTGATCCCAGCATGAGGCTGTCAGTGCGTAAACCTTCAATCCATACCCGTCCCAGGCTGTAGGCAATCATATACACCATGAATAGGGTACCTGGTTTAGGACGCTTGCCCGTGGCTTCACCGCGAAAAAATAGCGTCATTAGCAAGATAAACACTCCGATGTTCCACAGTGACTCGTAGAGGAAGGTAGGGTGATAAAACTCTACGGTTTTAAGTCCAGGTGGACGGTTTGCTTCTGGGATGTATAGCTTCCAGGGCAGGTTTGTGGGGTCACCAAAGGCTTCAGAGTTGAAAAAGTTACCCCAGCGACCAATAGCTTGCCCCAAGATGAGCGAGGGTGCAATCAGATCTGCGATTTCCCAAAACGACACTTTGTGGAGGTAGCTAAAGATCAGCCCGGCGATCATACCCCCCAAAATAGCGCCATGAATCGCAATGCCCCCTTTCCAAATAGCCAAAATATCAGCCGGACTCTGGGCATAGTTGTCCCACTCGAAGGCAACGTAATACAACCGTGCACAGGGAATAGCACCGATAACCAACCAAACGATACAGTCGCCAACCAATTCTGGGCTAATTCCCCGTCGCTTTGCTAGTGATTGAGAAAGCAATGTGCCTATCAATACTGCTGAGGCAATCAGTAATCCGTACCAGCGGACAACGATCGGCCCTGCCTCAAATACAATAGGGCCTGGTGATTTGAACACTGCCCATACTGAAGATATGGGTGTTAGCAACCCATTCACAGATAGCGAACAATCATAAAGAGTCATAGTTCACGCTTTCCCTATGCTTAACCGCTGGCCAAAATCTAACTATGCCATCCAGAATACCCTGTTGGCAGCTTTCTAGGTGAAGGTCTCAGAGAACTGAGGATCAATCTAGCTAGACGTTAAGCATTCTATTGGTTGAACTTTAGGAGATTTTAGAGGTCGGGTATACGGCCAGGGTCAAACCCTTGCGATCGCAAGAACGCTTCTAGTTGCTCCCGGCGTTGCCGTTCCTGTTCAGCACGTTGCCGTTCCTGTTCAGCGCGTTGCCGTTCCTGTTCAGCGCGTTGTCGTTCCTGTTCAGCGCGTTGCCGTTCCTGTTCAGCGCGTTGTCGTTCCTGTTCAGCGCGTTCATCGGAGGAGAGTAACAAATTTCCTTCGCTATCCCACCACCGTAACCACGGTAAGGTTTGGTTGCCGTATTTCCCCTCCCAAATTCCCAACTCTACACCCATGGGGGCAATGGCATAATGTCCCCGCTCATTCGGGTGGCATGGCTGGTACCGATTTGCAACTAGTTCGTACACCTCCACCGTGGCCCGTTGCATGTCATAGATGGCGTAAAACGGAATGCGAATTGCTTGCTCGTATACCCAAAACTTTCCTGCTTTGCCAGAGCCATTGCTAAAGGGTGATGTATAGTCGTGCTCTTCGGTGCCATCACCAGCAACAAATTCGATCGCAATCAAGGGTGCAATAATTTCCTTCCAGAGCACGTAGGAGCGGCGCATCTGCCCATCTAGCAGCGGGGGCACATTGGGGACGTAAAACCAATCGGGGGCTTCGGCTCCCCGCTCTGGGGGATCAGTTAAACGCCAGTAGATGCCACAGTCTTGACCGATCGCATACCGACCATCAGGATGCAGTCTGTCTAGGGTTGGCTGGATGGATGTTGTGAGTAGGATGCTCTGGGGATGTTCCTGAAAGTTCTTCACAAACGTTCCATCCGATTCTGGTAGCTGTGTGTGATCTGGCAGACTGAGAGTGGATTGCACGATCGTCGTCATAGCAAACAGTCCCTAGCGCGAAACACGATCGCTTCCATTGTAGAGCGATTACCCTGCGGGCATGGTCATTGTTCCAAGGTATGAGTAGTCTGGGCATCTCTGACCCAGCGTGTGGCCACGGCGCAATCTCCATCATCTGCTGTTGCTAGTCTTCATCACGACAGGGAAATGCCTCCTCTAGCTCAGCAATGACCGTTCGATTGTCAATGAACCACTTGCGGCTAGCTGGGCTGAGTTGCTCCCAGATGACATCGGGGGGGATATGGGGTGACGTAAATTGATAGCGCTGTCCCAAAATTTTGAGGTCAATTACAACTGCCTCTGGTAGACCAAAGGATTGCCAGTCAACGGCAACTGATCGTCCTGACAGTCCTCCGGAGGGGTCATACACTAGTTGAGCTAGTCGGACTAGATCTGCAAAATGGGATGCTCTCAGGCCAGCGTTAGGAATGTGATGGGCAGATGAAAATTGATGGTCAGGCATAGGCAGGAGGAAACGCTAGGAGAAGAATGGCAGAAATCGTTAATTGGGACTTTAATTGGGACTATTAGATACTGTCTACGGTGATGCTTTAAGACGATCGGGGACAGGTTTGTAAATCTTGTTGCCTCAGATGATTGCAAATGCTCTGCTGGCGTTGTTCTCTGGCAGTTAAGCCTAGCCACAGATCGAGTTCATCTAGGTTGAACCCTACGGAGTAGCGATCGCCGCTTTGAATCAAGGGTCGCCGGATGAGCAAGGGATGAGCAATCATCAATTGCAGGGCTGTGGCCCAATCAAGCTGAGCAGGAATTATGGCTCCTGAGGTAATCAAGGGGGCAGTAGGGTTAAAGCACTCAACAATAGGACGGTGCCCAAAAAACTGCTGGAGTCGCTGAACTGTCCACCTTTCAGTGAGCAGATTACGAGCATCGACAGTATGCCCAGCAGCAGTGAGCAATGCTTTCTGCCTGGTGTTGTTCACGCAGCCCGGTTTCTCGTAAAAAATAATCGTTGCCATAACAGGTTAAGCATTCAGCAAATTGCAAGTTGTGAGGCGATCGCATCAGCGATCTGCGACAGGTTTTTTAGCCTGACCTCTGTGTACCGGTGATTTCCAGGTATGACCACCAAGTTTGGCGCAGATGCACAGCGCTTGAGACAACCAGTACGCTCGATGGTGACATACTGATCGACACGGCGATCGCGCAATGCTTTCCCCAATGCCTCGCATAATCCGTTACCTCCCCGCTTTAAGCAGTCTGATTTTTGACATACCAATACTTTGACCTTGGGCTTGGCCTTAGTGGATTGCAGGTGGGGTTGGTGGCTAGCATCGGGTTTCTCTAAGAACGTTGGATTAGCTGGGTTTGTAAGCTCCGTTGCTGCTGACTGCGGAAGACGATTAGTAGTGAGAGGAGTAATCTGTGCTGCCTTCAGTTTGAGGGTAAGGGTATGGCGATCAACCTTACCAATGCCCGTAACCCGGAGCAAGTCTCCAGGCTGAAGTGACGAACCCCAAGCCAATCGCATTACCTTGGGCAGCTTGATGAGCATCTCTTCCGATAGCACTCGCAACCGCAGATACTTCGGAGTTCCATCACGACGGACAAAGCCTAGAAACTGACCTTCAAAATTGAACCCTATGCGCGAGTAACTATCCAACTGATTCATAATCCTGTCCTAGGCAATACGTCGTGCTTCTAAGGTTTTTGGTAGAACTAGAGGATCGTCGAGATTGGCGATCGCCAGTTCCCAACCATTGGCAAGGGTAAAAATCGTTTCTGAATCGACCTCTACCCGGTTCACCACTTCTTCTTCCAAATCCTTCTTGGCAACGTAGACAGTCAAGTGTCCAGCAGCATTTTGGCGCAACATCACTTTCATAAATTCTCATCGGCTAGTTCAAGTTCTTT
>JANWZG010000103.1 GCA_025054735.1 Cyanobacteriota bacterium
GATAGCTTTTGGATAATTTTGTGTATCTTTAAGCCTTACCTTGTGTAGTCTGGCTGTAGAGAATTGAAATTGTAACGTAATCCTGTGCACCTGCGGGGTTTGCTTATGGTAATGTGCTTACCATCATGGCAATTCACGTATTAAGGATAGAACTGCATGAATGAAGTTTTGGTTCGTCGGCTAGATGCCATTATTCAGGAGCGTCACCTGCTGCAACACCCCTTTTACCAGGCTTGGAACCAAGGAGCACTGACGTTGCCTATGTTGCAAAACTATGCCCAAGAGTATTATTTACAGGTAAAGGCATTTCCTGCCTATGTAAGCGCTACACACTCAGCCTGCGATAACCTAGAGGTTCGTCGCATGTTGCTAGAAAACCTGATCGAAGAAGAGCATGGTGCGGCTAATCACCCAGAATTGTGGTTGCGCTTTGCTGAAGCATTGGGTGTCGATCGCCAAGCTATGGAACAACGGCAGCACTTGCCTGAAACCAAAGCCTCAGTGGCTACCTTGCGCCGCCTGACCCGCCAAGAAAATCCAGCCATCGGCCTAGCAGCTCTCTATGCCTACGAGTCTCAAATTCCTGAAATTGCCACCACCAAAATTGCTGGTCTAAAGCGGTTCTACGGCATTGATTCTCGCGATGGACTGCTGTTTTTCTCAGTCCATGAGCAAGCAGATGTCATTCATCGGCAAGTCACTCGCGAAGCTTTGTCTGACCTATGCACAACGGAAACTGACCAAGAGGCAGCCATAGCTGCTACCCGCGAAGCAGCCGATGCTCTCAATCTGTTGCTAGATGGAGTCTATGCTAACTATTGCCAACGGGCAGCTTAGAGCCAATGTTGCTCAGCAAGCATAGTGGTTATCTGGTTGTTAGACTATAGTTGCAGTTAAGGCCTGCAGTGAGGACTCAAGTCCTCACTGCGAACATCCTACAAATTTGACAGACCCTGACTACGCTACGGGGATTGTATTTCAGCGTAGCTAACCGTCTTCAGGGTGGTTGACTGCCTAGTTTAGCGACTTCTGAACGGTTTCTAGAAATGCATCAAAGTCTGCTAAGGCATCTTGATAGTGCTGACGTGATCGGGAATAGCTAAACGCGGCAGCAGCAGCATCCAGTTCGTTTAGGTGCCCATAGACCGCCATAGCCTGTGCTTTGGCAACCTTCCGGTCAGCAGGTAGTAGCCGATCGCTGAGGTAGTTCATGCGCCGACGCAACTCTCCTAGTGGGCCATGGATGAAGCTCCGCACATCAGTCCAGTTTTCTTTCTCAATCAAGGTTGACAACTCATTCATGCGATCGCGCAAGGCTGTTACCGGAGTTAGGAACCGTTGAATCTGCTCTTGCTGGGCTGGAGTATAGGTGAGAGGTACCTGTTTCTTAGCGGCTAACGCCAGTGAATTGCCAGCTAGTGTGACACAGATAACCAAGGCTAAGGTAAGGACAGTAGACCAAAAGCGCTTCATACCAAAGAAAAAATTAGGACTCACAATAAATAACAGGTACGGTGGATATTCTATGACAGATTGCAGCTTGGTTTATCGCTAACCCCAGAACTAACCCAGGGTTGATAAACGATCGCCATCCCTATGAATAAGTAGATTCTCTCGTTCTCATGCGTTGTCTGAAACCTGAGAACGCTATACTATGCGGTGGAGTGGATGATGAATCATTTGGACAGGATGGCCCCATGGAATCAGGAATTGATCTGCAACAGAGTTTTATCCAGTCGTTAGTGGACTTGGGTGTTCCCGGTGGTGTGGCAAAAGCTATTTGGCTACCTCTGCCAATGGTAGCGATTATTGCGGCTGCTACGTTTATGGCACTAGTAGCCACGTGGCTAGAGCGTAAGATATCGGCGGCTGTGCAACAGCGGGTTGGGCCAGAGTTCATGGGGCCTCAGGGTATTCTGGTGCCGATCGCTGACGTGACTAAGCTTCTCTTCAAAGAGGACGTGACACCTGCTAAAAGTGATGCGCTTCTTTTCACCCTAGGGCCAATCTTAGTGTTTGTACCCGTATTCTTGTCCTACATGATTGTGCCGTTTGGTCAAAATCTGCTGATTACCAATATTGGCGTTGGCATTTTTCTCTGGATTGCGTTGTCGAGTATCGCGCCGATCGGCCTGCTGATGTCTGGGTATGCTTCCAACAATAAGTATTCTCTGCTAGGTGGTCTGCGCGCTGCTGCCCAGTCCATTAGCTACGAGGTTCCCCTAGCGCTAGCTGTCTTGGCAGTAGTTATGATGTCCAACAGTCTCAGTACTGTGGACATTGTGAACCAGCAGTCGGGCTATGGCATTCTCGGTTGGAACGTCTGGCGACAGCCCGTGGGCTTTTTAATCTTCTGGATTGCAGCCCTAGCTGAATGTGAGCGCCTACCCTTTGATTTGCCAGAGGCAGAGGAAGAACTAGTAGCGGGTTACCAAACTGAATACTCTGCTGTGCGGTTCATGCTGTTTTACGCGGGTGCCTATGTCAACTTGGTCTTGTCGGCACTGTTAGTAGCCGTATTGTACCTAGGCGGATGGGAATCTCCTATTCCTCTAAATGTGGCCGCCAGTTGGCTGGGTGTAAGTGAGGACACCCCCTGGTTGCAGGTTGTTCTAGCCATGGTGGGCATTACCATGACCCTGTTGAAAGCATACTTCATGATTTTTGTGGCAATCTTGTTGCGCTGGACAACGCCCCGCGTCCGCATCGATCAACTTCTGGATCTCGGCTGGAAGTTTTTGTTACCAGTATCTTTAGTTAATCTGCTGCTGACTGCTGCCCTCAAGCTTACATTTCCTGTAGCCTTTGGTGGCTAGTTATCCTGAGGCCATGTTGTTTGTCTTCCTGACCCTTAGAGAACGGAATCTGTAAATTTATGCTGAAATTTCTCAAGCAAGTTACTGATTATACGAAGGAGGCTATCCAGTCTGCCCGTTACATTGGTCAAGGTCTGGCGGTGACCTTTGATCATATGCGTCGTCGGCCAATTACTGTGCAATACCCCTACGAAAAATTAATTCCCTCAGAGCGCTTCCGGGGACGGATTCACTTTGAGTTTGATAAGTGTATTGCCTGTGAAGTTTGTGTGCGCGTGTGCCCAATCAACTTACCTGTTGTGGACTGGGAATTTAACAAGGAAACTAAGAAGAAGCAGTTGCGCCACTACAGTATTGACTTTGGTGTCTGTATTTTTTGTGGAAACTGCGTAGAGTATTGTCCTACTAACTGTCTATCTATGACAGAGGAGTACGAGTTGTCTACCTACGATCGTCACGAACTCAACTACGACAACGTAGCCCTAGGTCGCTTACCCTATAAAGTTACCAACGATCCTATGGTGACACCCCTGCGAGAGTTGGCCTACTTGCCCAAAGGCGTTATGGATCCCCACGATTTGCCTGCAGGTGCTCAGCGGGCAGGGCAGCGTCCTGAAGAAATTTTGGAGACAATGGAGAAATAAGCGGATGAATCTTGCGGATGGTGTACAACTGGTTTCCTTGGCAATCCTAGGGTTGACAATGCTAGCCTCAGCCTTGGGGGTCGTGTTATTGCCCAACATCGTGCATTCGGCATTTTTGCTAGGGATGACCTTTGTTAGTATCTCAGGGCTGTATATCCTGCTAAATGCAGGCTTTGTAGCTACAGCTCAAATTTTGATTTACGTCGGTGCGGTGAATGTCTTGATTTTGTTTGCCATCATGCTGGTAAACAAGCGAGAGAATTTCAGACCGCTACCGGCTGTTGCTCTGCGCAAGGGGGTTGCAGCAGTTGTTTGCTTGGGGCTGTTTGTATTGCTGTCGGCGATTGCCTTAACCACATCTTGGAAGCTATCAGTGGCATCGCCTGCTGGGGACAATGCCACAATCGTTATCGGCGAACACTTCTTCAGCGATTTCTTGCTGCCCTTTGAGCTAGCCTCTGTGTTGTTGTTGATGGCTCTAATCGGGGCTGTGGTGTTAGCTCGCCGAGATCTCATTCCAGACCAGCCCGTGCCTGAGCCTGTGCAACCTGACCTAACCCTGCCAGAGCGTCCTCGTGAGGTACTTTCTGGTGCTGTCACTTCTTCAACTTCCAATTCCTAGGATGAAGGATATATCGCTATGCAACTCCAGTATTTTTTGCTGTTAGCAGCCGCTTTATTCTGTGTTGGCATCTATGGCCTAGTCACCAGCCGTAATGCTGTGCGGGTGTTAATGTCTGTGGAATTAATGCTGAATGCTGTCAATATTAATTTGATGGCATTTGCCAACTACTTAGATGCGCAGTTAATTCGAGGACAGGTATTCACTGTATTTGTGATTACAATTGCTGCTGCCGAGGCTGCTGTAGGGCTGGCGATCGTCCTTGCTATTTACCGAAACCGTGACACTGTGGATATGGAACAGTTCAACCTGTTGAAGTGGTAGTCAGCAGACGACTAAGTAGTGTAATGTCTAGAACTGGAGGAAATAGTCCACAGTGGTTTGGCTGAGGATGCCACTAAGAAAAATGGCATGACCCATGCGAATCCTAGTTTGCTGCTGGTAAGCGATTGCAATTTCTAATTGGGCATCAGTCACTAGGCCCGCGTACTTGAGACGCTGTCCAATTGATAATTGCTTGAACTCATCCAGCAGTGCTTGCTCTAGGTGCATGAAAAAGTTGAGCACTGTGTCATTGATCCACCCACGGAGACGCAAAATTTCTTCTACTGTCAGATCGGGCTGCAGGTACTGATCTTGACGTAACACTATAAGCTGGGCACGAGAGAGTAGGCCAGCATCTATCAATCGGGCCTCTAGTGGTTTTTCTAATTGCGATCGCACAAAAGCAGCTCCCTGGAGCTTGTCAGCCCCGCTATCATGCAGTTGATTTGGTGTAGCGGGTTGGCAGGCAACATTTAGTTCGGGGGAACTGTCTGGAGGTAGTGCCTTTAGTAGAGTATCCGAGGACAAATGAGATTTTGATTGGTCATCTAAATCCGTTGGGTTAGAGAAGCTGTTCACTGGTAGGTGCCCCCTAATCAAGTAGTGACGAGAGCGATAAGAACATCTTGTTTAAACGGTAGCATTCCCACAAATTTCGTAAACTTAGCAAGCTTTTTCAACCAGTCACCATAGGAGAGATGTCAATCAACGACGATCGTCGAATTGTAGAAATGATTTGTAGGGCCGCTGTAACAAAACAGGTAGTAATCTCCTGTCTTGGGGATCGTATAGGCAAATTGATTATTGGGTGAGTCTGGTGGCGCGCCGTAACAGTTCTTGATGGCTTTACCATCACTGTCGAATAAGGTGACCATAGTACGAGTACCCACACTGCTAATCGTGATGTTGACCGTATCACCCTTGATGGCGCGAAACTTGTATATCCGATCGGATCCACTACGAATAACAGAGCCAATCGTATAGGGAGCTAACACTAGATCGGAGGTAGACGTAGTTTGTAGCACACGACAAAAGCTCGCCTGAGCATGGAGAGGAGTCGCTGTTAGCGTTGCCATTGCTAGGCTCGTTAGATCCACGCTGGATAATTGTCGCAGTTGCATAGTTGAAAATGTGAATAGGAACTATTCCATCTTAGGAAGGCGCGAATGGATCTTTCGGGATATTTTTGGTAAAAAGAACTATAATGTAGCAATGTTCTTTTGATAAAACTTACTACTCGTGCTCACTGCTGTTCTTTCCCAAGCGAATCCACGCCAGCCGACTGTATCCCATTTACCCCATGACTTGTTTGAGGCCATTCGTGCTCTCAAGCAAGAACTAAACGCTGTGATTCTGGCACATTACTATCAAGAGCCTGATATTCAAGATATTGCCGATTACATCGGCGACTCTCTGGGGCTTTCCCGACAAGCAGCAGCTACCGATGCTGATGTGATTGTGTTTGCGGGCGTGCACTTCATGGCAGAAACAGCTAAAATTCTCAACCCTCACAAGCTGGTGCTACTGCCTGATGTAAATGCGGGTTGCTCATTGGCAGATAGTTGTCCACCTGCTGAATTTGCCCAGTTTAAGGCACAACATCCTGGACATTTGGTTATTTCTTACATAAATTGTACGGCGGAAATTAAGGCTATGAGTGACATTGTTTGCACTAGCTCGAATGCTGTGCAGATTGTGAAGCAAATTCCAGCAGATCAGCCAATTATCTTTGCACCGGATCGCAACTTGGGCAAGTACGTGATGGAAAAAACTGGTCGGGAGATGGTGCTATGGCAGGGCAGTTGCATAGTGCACGAAACTTTCTCGGAGAAGAAGGTTGTGCAACTGATGATTGACCATCCTGAGGCGGAGATGATTGCTCATCCTGAGTGTGAACCTGCGGTGTTACGCCATGCGAACTACATTGGTTCTACAACAGCTCTGCTCAACTATGTCCAGCGCAGTACTCGCCAAGCATTTATTGTGGCTACGGAACCGGGGATTATTCACCAGATGCAGAAAGTAGCCCCAAGCAAGCAATTTATTCCGGCACCACCATTGAATAACTGCGCTTGCAATGAATGTCCTCACATGCGCCTTAACACTCTAGAGAAGTTGTATCGCTGTATGCGCGATCGCACCCCTGAGATCACACTGCCTGAAGATGTTCGCATAGCTGCCCTAAAACCCATCCAGCGCATGTTGGCCATGAGTGCTTAGGGTTGGGTCACACCTTTTGCACAAATCGTTGCCCTAATAATCCTTGGGGACGAATCAGGAGCATAACTAGCAGCAGGCCGAAGGCGATCGCATCCTTATAGGCATTCACACTAGCAGGCACAAACGCCTCGACTATGCCTAGGGTTAGCCCACCAACCACAGCACCCGGAATGCTACCTAGTCCACCTAGTACAATTACAGCTAAACCCTTCAGTCCCAAGCTAATGCCAAAATAGGGGCCTGCAATCCCGCTGCTGACTCCTATTAGCGTTCCTGCTACCCCTGCTAGGGCACTGCTCAGAAAAAAGGTGAACACAATGTAGGCATCAACATTAATGCCCAGCAAACTAGCCATAACGGGGTCTTCGGCGACGGCACGCATAGCCTTGCCCACTAGAGTCAGGCGAATCAGGGCTGTGAGGACAATTACCATGGCTATCGATACTCCAAACATTAAGACTTGGATGGTGCGTATTCGATAAGGCTGATTGGTCGTACCGATATTCAAGGCAGCGGGCAGTGATCCCAACACATTGGACGGAAAGGTATAGGCTTCAGCCCCCACCAAGTACTGGATCAGATTTACAATTACCAGTGCCACACCTAGGCTAGAGACTACTGTCAGCAGGGTATCAGCCCCTCGCCGCCGCAACGGACGAAAAGCTAGCCGTTCAACACCAATGCCGACTAGACCAGCTAAGAGGCTCCCTAACACTAGAGCCAATGGGAAGGGCAACTGTACTGGTAAGGCACTGTTGGCTAATAGCCCATTGAAGCCGAACTGCCCACCCATGAGGGCATAGGTAAAGTAGGCTCCAACAGCCAGAATAGCTCCGTGGGCAAAATTGATGATCCCCAGGATGGAAAATACTAGGGTGTAGCCGAGGGCAACGATGCAGTAGACGCTACCGATCGATAAGCCGTTGACTAGCAATTGCAACAAAACAGTTAGAGTCATGGGGGCAGATCAGTAAGTTGGTCTAGGTAACGCTCAATTAAGAGAATAGCCACGATGTCATCAACAGGACGGGGTGGCAGTCGCAAACCTTGGGGAATGAAACGATACAGTCCACGGGCAGGATACATGCGCCAATAGCGATTGCGGGCTTCAAGAGTGCTATGACGTTCATCTACCATGACTACTCGCGGCAGAGTCGGCAAATCTTGCAGATGTTGCTTCCAACGGTTCGCTGTAGTTTGGTTGCCCATCACTAACAGGGAAATAGGAAACTGGGTTTGTAGTCGTTGCAGTTCAGCCAGTACGCGATTGGCTGGCAAAATGTCTTGGTAGTGTAAGCGGCGATCAACCCCCATCACGGCAATGCCACATTTGTCGCGACCGGGATCAAATCCCAAAATCATTGGTTGATCAGGCATAGGCAAAGTAGTGGCAGAAGTGAATAGTGGCAGAAATGGTTGCAGAGGCTTTTAGAAAACAGAGCTTACAGAACATGGGGCCAAGCATCAAGGCCAAGCCGGTATTCTACTACAGACATACCTTAGCCAAGCCTATATAGTGGATACCGTAGGGTGACACCTGAAAACGACAGGGCAGGACGGTGAGGCCATGGGCGATCGCCGATCTCAGTAACGCTCCATAGGTAGGGTCAGCACTATCACCAGGCGCAAAATAGGGACAATCTCCCCGGTTGATGAAGTACAGCATCACTGCCCGTGATTGAGGCAACAGTGCCATCAATTCCCGCAGGTGTTTTTGGCCTCTGGTTGTCACTGTATCTGGAAACAGCGCCAAATTTCCTGCTGTCCAAGTCGTGTTTTTTACCTCTACATAGATGGGAGGGTCGGCTGCCAGTCGAAAGTCAATCCGGCTACGCTCTTGGCCATAGACCACCTCACTAGAGACCTGAGCATAGTTGCCTAACTCCGGTAAGAGATGAGTCTCCAGCATATGTTTCACAATGCGATTAGGTAATGCTGTATTGACTCCAACCCAGACGGGTTCACCATTTACTGACGCTCCTTGGCTTTGGTTACCACTAGGAACTTGTACCATCTCCCAAGTGTAGGGCAATTTCCGGCTAGGGTTATGGCTGTAGGATACCTGCACGGGCATTCCAGGGATATAAATGCCTGTCATCGGGCCAGTATTGGGACAGTGGGCCGTAATCAGTTCCCCAGAGTCAAGCTGAATCTCAGCAAAGAAGCGTTTGTAGCGCTTGACCAATACACCTGACAACAGAGATGGATATTCGTAGACAAGAGCATGGGAAGGCATGGAACTAATTGTTAAGGAAGACTTGAGTCCTCAGTAAGCACGGCAACTACACTTACATCCTAACTTTCCCTTTGAGCAGTCTATGCAATGGTCTAGCTACCAATAGCGATGGTCAAGTCCCGCTGGTGTCTAGCTAGCTGGTGTAGGCTTGTTGGTATACAGCTATACTCAGAGGTTGGCGCTATAGGAATCTCTAGCAGTTGGCTGAATTCTTGGCAAACGGACGGATATAAACCAAGATTCACAGTATACTTTGGCAGTTACCCTAAAAAATGTAGTAGACTCTGGCTGAACTTTCTAATACTAGTCACCATGCCGCTCCATTCTTACCACTTGGCTGCGTTTCTAGTCTCTGCTGTCGTGGTTATTCTGACAACGCCGATCGTTGAAAAGATCGGTCTGAAGGTTGGTTGTATCGACCATCCTGGGGAACGCAAGATCCACAAGCGTCCAATGGTGCGTATGGGTGGTGTAGCTATCTTTACCGGAGCCTTGGTTGCTTTACTCATTGCTTGGTGGACAGGTGGATTTGGGGTATTGCCTGCCCATAAATCAGATGAGGTCTGGGGAGTGGCGATCGGTGCCTTCTCCTTTTTCTTGCTTGGTTTAACGGATGATTTAGTAGGTCTTTCTCCCCTGTTTCGCCTGGGAATGCAGATATTGATTGCTGGGGTGGCATGGCAAGTTGGGGTTCGCATTGAGTTTTTAACTATTCCCTTCGTGGGGTTAGAAGAGTTACCCATGTGGCTAAGTTTAATTATTACAGTTGGCTGGCTAGTGGGTATGGCTAATGCCATTAATATGATCGATGGAGTAGATGGCCTAGCTGCTGGTGTATCAGGCATTGCGGCTGTGGTTATGCTCGTCGTGAGTCTGTTTATGAATCAACCTGCTGCTGCCCTGATTGCAGCATCTTTGGCTGGGGCGGCGATCGGCTTTTTGCGCTACAACTTTAACCCAGCGAAGATTTTCATGGGAGATGGTGGTGCCTATTTCATGGGCTTTACCCTGGCTGCTGTTGGTGTGGTAGGTTTAGTTAAAAGTGTAACCACTGTAGCCGTACTTCTACCGTATCTAATTCTGGCAGTGCCAATCCTGGATATTTCTGCTGTTGTGATCGTGCGGCTTCGCGATGGTAAGTCTCCCTTTTCCGCAGACAAACGTCACCTGCACCATCGCTTGTTGCAAGCAGGTTTGTCCCAGCGGTTGACTGTACTGTTAATCTATGCCCTAACATTGTGGGTAGGTAGCTTGGCGCTAGCGGTGTCTGGGATTCCAAGCGGTGTGGGTTATGCAATCGGTGCCACCCTGTTGCTGGCATATATCTCATGGCAAGCTTGGCGACAAGCCCGTCAGTCCTAGGAGCACATCGTGATGGCAACCCTGCTAGCAGGCGATATTGGCGGCACAAAAACCATTCTGCGTCTGGTCACATCAACACCAAGTGGCTCAGCGCTGCCAACCCTCACAACTCTGTATGAACAAACCTATCCTAGTCAAGAATTTCTTGACCTAGTGCCGATGGTGCGCCAGTTTCTTCAAGAGGCAGGCAGTAGTGCATCTCGTAACATTGTCCGTGCTTG
>JANWZG010000104.1 GCA_025054735.1 Cyanobacteriota bacterium
TGACGTGGGCGTACTTTTCAGTTTCAGCCGTGCGGAATTGGCGTAACCCTCGCTGAGCAATAACCTCTCCTAGGATATTGTCCAAATTTTGAGGAGCGAAGGCAACAGCTACAGGCAACTTACTGTCGTACTGGGTAAAGGTTACAAAGGACAAGGGCTGGATCTGCTGTCGTTCAAAGCCATTAAATTCTGGATCCACAAATGCTTGGGTTAGTTGACGAGCACGGTCAGGACGGAAGTTGAAGAAGACCACACCATCGCCAGCTTCGACGGCACCACGAGCAATGCGGGTAGGTACAATAAATTCGTCGGTTTTACCGTTCTCGTAGGAATCTAGCAACACATCTAAGGCCGAGCGTCCATCTCCGTCGCCGTCCTGGGTCATTACGTCGTAGGCCAGTTGCACGCGATCCCAGCGCCGATCGCGATCCATACTGTAGTAACGGCCTGCAATGGTAACCACACGCCCAACGCCAATTGTCTCAATCTGGTCTTGAATGGTTTGCAACGCTAGCTTGCCATCGGTCGGCTTAGTGTCTCGGCCATCTGTGATCATGTGAATACAGACATCTGCAACCCCTTGAACCTTTGCCAGTTTTAACAACCCTGCTAAGTGGCTAATGTGAGAATGCACACCCCCATCGGAGCAAAGTCCCACTAGGTGCAGTTTACCGTTGCGTTGAATAACGGTTTGGCAAGCTTGCACAAGGGCTGGATTTTGCAGTATGGATCCATCTTCAACAGCGTCAGAGATACGCACTAGTTCTTGGGGAACGACTCGACCTGCACCAATGTTCAAATGTCCAACTTCAGAGTTACCCATCTGGCCATCAGGTAACCCCACATCGCGGCCTGATGTGTGAATGAGGGTGCTGGGGTATGCCTCCCACAGGCTACTCATGACCGGGGTATTGGCAAGTGCGATCGCGTTTGCCTCTTTTGCTTCCCGATAGCCCCATCCATCTAGGATGATCAGCACCACAGGAGATACAGTTACTGTCTGCGTTATGCCCTGTGTCATACCTAGGTTACCTCGTGACCTATGAATGTTTTCGCAATCATACCACCCTGCCTGATTACCCCCCAACGTCTATAGGAAACCTGAATTTTATTCAAGATTGCTATAGTGTAGAGCCGATTTTAACTAAAACTTGATCAATCTATTTTTTCTTTGCTTTTTCCTTCTGTTTTTGTCGTTTAGCTTCAGCCTTTGCTGCCTTTTCAGCGGCGATCGCCGCTAGTCGTTTTTTCTCATTCTCTTCAGCAATTTTCTCTAGGTAATAAGCATAATCACCTAAATAAACTCGAAACTCTCCATCCCGAATTTCAACAATTTTATTGGCAACTTGGCTAATAAAGTAGCGGTCATGGGAAACCACGATCGCTGTACCATCATAGTTTTGTAATGCCAACTCCAACATTTCTTTAGCAGGAATATCGAGATGATTCGTTGGCTCATCCAAAACTAGCAAGTTAGCTGGGCGCAACAACATCTTTGCTAACGCCAGTCGAGCTTTTTCACCACCACTCAAGGCACCTACTGGTTTGAAGACCGTATCTCCACTAAACAGAAATCGTCCTAGTAATGTACGTACTTCTTCGTTTTTCCAATCCGGCACTTCATCATGAATCGTCTCAATGACCGTTTTGGTCAAATCTAGGGCTTCTGCCTGATTCTGCTCAAAATAGCTGGGGATCACGTGATGGTCTCCTAGCCGCACGGTTCCCTCAGCAGGCTGCTCTATGCCCATAATCAGTCGCAACAGAGTTGACTTGCCACAACCATTTGGCCCCAAAAGGGCAATGCGATCCCCACGTTCAATCTCCAAGGATGCTCCTAGGAACAAGATTTTATCGTCGTAAAAATGGGTTAGGTTCTTGATCTCCACTACTTGGCGACCACTGCGAGGGGCTGGTGGAAACTGAAAGACTAAGGATTTGACGCTACCTACGGGAGCTTCGATTCGCTCAATCTTCTCCAGTTGCTTTTCCCGGCTTTTAGCTTGGGTGCTGCGAGTAGCACTGGCACGGAAGCGATCAATAAATGCTTGCTGTTTTTCCAGTTCTTTCTGCTGTCGCTCGTAGGCGTTCATCTGGGCAGTGCGCTGTTCTGCTTTCTGGGCAAGATAGGCAGAGTAGTTGCCTAGATAGGTCGTAGAAACGCCGCGTTCAGTCTCCACAATTTGCGTACAGAGGCGATCCAGAAAGGCACGATCGTGGGAAACAATTACCATTGGCGTATCAACGCTCTTTAAGTAGGTTTCTAGCCACTCGATCGTCTCTAAATCGAGATGGTTGGTAGGCTCGTCTAAGAGCAAGATATCTGGCTCTTGCAGCAGAATTTTGCCTAGGCTCATCCGCATCTGCCAGCCACCACTAAAGTCTCTAACAGAGCGATCCCCATCCTCTGGCGTAAAGTCTAACTCTGGCAAAATTTTCTCGATGCGGGCATCTAAGCTATAGCCATCTAGGGCTTCAAACTGACGCTGTAGTCGGTCTAGCTGATGAATCAACTGTTCAAGGGTGTGGGGATCAGCGGTTTGCATTTTAGATTGCACGCGTTGCAGGGCTTCGTGCACTTGGTTCGCTTCAGCAAAGGCACGCCACAGTTCATCACGGACAGTGCGGCTAGGATCCACGTCGAACTCCTGGGTTAGATAGGCAATGCGCAAACTAGCTGGACGGATAATTTCACCGCTACTAGGTTCGATTTCTCCAGCAATGATCTTTAGCTGAGTAGACTTGCCAGCACCGTTCACGCCCACTAAACCAATGCGATCGCCAGGCTTGACTTCCCAGTTAATGTCTTTTAAGACTTCACCAGTTGGATAGGTTTTGCTGATGTGTTCGAGACGAAGCATGGAATTACCACTAACTCGGTTCAGCAAGAACGTAAACGACGATAGCTCACCATAGCGTCTCGTTATGATGCTGCTTTAGAATAAATTAAGAATTGCTTGAATTCAAGTCTTGACAAGGTTTAATCCGTTATAGAACTAATTTCTTAGGCTTATGCCTAGGCTGCGATTACGATCGCTCCTTGCTCTGACGAGTGTTCCACTGGCGATGGCATTTGCTCATTGTCCGCATCGCTCATTAACAGCCACTCTCGGATGAGACGTGCCAAGGTACGTTGCGCCAAGTTCCCCATAATTTGCTGCCCCATGCGATGGACTTCTGGGTTCATAAGTACCCTAGGCACCAAGGACACAATATGCATAGGATCAAACCCACGAGATTCACTTAAAATCTGCCAAATGGTTTGCAATCGCTCTAGGGTATCGTGATCAGCAGCAGGTGCCTCTGGAACATCTAAGTGCAGCCCAACTCGGTCGCGCAATACTACTGCTAAGGATTGCAGCAAACTGCGGTTGAATCCATCAATCCCATTTACGATTTCATCCACTAAGCGATCGCGAATAAATTCACCTCGTGCCGAGAATAGAAACTCTATTGACTGTTCCAACACTTGGTTCAGATCATAGTCTGGACTGTTACGAGCATTCCTTAGCAGATTTTCTAACCGATTCCATCGCACTTTGCCATCCTTAAATAGCAAATCGCGCAGGGATGCTCGCAATTCTGGGGCAGGATCTGTCAACAGCCGCTTGGCAATGTAAGGATAGGCCTTACTCAAAACCTTGAAATTGGGGTCTACATTGATGGCAATACCTTCTAGGGTTAGGAGCGATCGAATAATCAACGCATAGTAAGCTGGCACCCGGAAGGGATATTCATACATAATGTCCGAAAGCTGATCAGTAATGCTCTTAAAGTTCAACTCAGCTACACTTGCGCCGAGGGCATTCCCAAACACATTGGCAAAGGCAGGTATAATCGGACGCAGATCCGTATCTGGTGTAAGGAACTCTAGCTTTACGTAGTCCTTTGCTAAGGATTCAAAGTCTCGGTTGACCAGATGCACTACTGCTTCAATTAAGCCATACCGCTGATAGGGCTTGATGGTACTCATCATGCCAAAATCCAAATATGCTAGCTTCCCCTGAGGTGTTGCTAGCAAATTACCAGGGTGTGGATCTGCATGGAAAAAACCATGCTCTAGGAGCTGCCGCAACGAACACTGCACACCAATTTCGATTAAGTGCTTAGCATCAATACCATTCGCCTGAATCTCTTTGGTATGGGTTAACTTAATGCCATCAACCCATTCCATTGTTAACACTCGGTGGTTGGTATAAGCCCAATAAATGGTGGGCACGTAAATGTCGGGTAAATTTCCATACAACTGGGCAAACCGTTCGGCGTTGTATCCTTCCTGGATGTAGTCCATTTCTTCAAAAATTCGGGCACCAAACTCATCCAAAATGGCAACTAAATCACTGCGAATAAACCGAACAGAGCGTTTTGCCCAAGCAGCTAAATTGCGCAGAATATACAGGTCAAGAGTGATACTTTCTGCTAAGCCAGGACGCTGCACCTTAACAGCAACGACCTCACCTGTCTTAAGTTTGCCTTTATAAACCTGACCTAGTGATGCTGCTGCGATTGGCATTGGACTCAACTCAGCATAGAGTTGGTCGGGACGATCGCCCAATTCTTCCTCAATGAACTGATAAGCAATTTCATTTGGAAACGCTGGGAGTTGGTCTTGTAACCGCGTTAATTCTTCTAGATAGGTAGAAGGAACTAAATCTGGACGAGTGGAAAGGGCTTGACCAACCTTGATATATGCCGGCCCTAACCGCGTCAGTAATTCCCGAAGCTGTACTGCTCGTCGAGGTTGGTTGATCTTGACCTTGCCAGTAACGCTATCCCACCAAACTGCAAGCACAAATTGCAAGATCGGCAGGATAATAGCTGCTAACCGCCGCCATACCAAGAGAGGTTTTTGTCGATAATAGGCAATAATTTGCTCAGGGTCGTAACGAGGTGCATCGCTATTGTCGGGTGGTGTAGATGAGCGCAGATTTGCCGCCGGAGTATGGCCATTGTGGATAGGAATAGGCTCACTGTCGATCGTCACTGTCACTGAGCCTGCTGCATGTGTGCCATTGCGGTAAGTAATATCCACTCGCTCTCTTATGTGCTCCCCAACGCCATTGTTTGCAGAAAGAACTGAATTCGATGCACGGGTATGATCAGTTCGTAGCTCAGCATAACTAGAATTCATGGCAATGATGGGGATGAGGTGAATATGTTAAGTATTGTAACAACTAATGCTCATTCTAGTTAAATTCAGGCTGACAGGGTTGCTGGGCACTGGCGTGAAAAACACGACTCTAAAACGTGAATCTCCGACGATTGGTCACACCAGTTGGCCACCCGCCGGAGACTTAGCATCATCAACTGAACCTAGTTAACGGCTGCAAAGAAAGTTTTAGACTTAACTGGGTCAGGGTTCATGGTTTTTTCACCAGGCTTCCAACCAGCCGGACAGACTTCATCTGGGTGAGATTGCACGTACTGAATGGCCTGCAATACCCGCAAGGTTTCATCAACGCTGCGACCAAATGCTAAGTTGTTGATGGTGGCGTGTTGAACAATCCCCTCTTTATCGATGATAAATAGGCCACGTAACGCGATACCAGCCTCTGGTACTAAAACGTTATAGGCCGTACTAATTTCCTTTTTGATGTCAGACACTAACGGGTAATTGAGGTCGCCTAAGCCGCCCGACTTACGATCGGTTTGAATCCATGCCAAGTGGGAAAATTCACTATCTACAGAGACCCCCAAAATTTCAGTGTTGAGAGCTTTGAATTCGTCGTAGCGATCGCTAAAGGCTGTAATTTCCGTAGGGCACACGAAGGTAAAATCTAGTGGGTAAAAGAACAACACCACATATTTACCCCGATAGTCAGATAGCTTAATTTCCTTGAATTCTAGATCAACTACCGCTGTGGCGCTAAAGTCAGGAGCAGTCTGGCCAACACGCAGACAGCTTTGAGTTTGATCAGTCATGAGTTGCTTCTCCTAGAAACTATTCATAAATGTCACCACTGCAATGCAGCAACAGCGACCTAGCAATAGGCTAACTACCGTAGTAGAGTCGGCAAAAGGCTAGCAGCAGATTAACTAATGTTGCTATTCAGCCACCTAGAAACCTGCGTATAGGTTGAAACACACTCAACAATTAGTTGCTCAGTGCGTAGCTGCACGTATGCACCAACCTTGAGGTGACAACATCGTAATGGATATGGATTTTATCATTTTTTTATGTTTGTTGTTTATTGTGAAATCTTTTCTTGGTAGCGCAACAGCTCTTTCAAGCCCCTTCTAAAAAAGTCTGGGATGGTGACTTACTCAATACTCTGGCTAAATCTTTCAGTTTTCTCAAAAAAATCTCTGTTGAGAACGTGAGAACAGCAAATTTGCTGGATGGCAGGAGTTTTTGCACCATTGAGAGAGTACTTTACAGACTAGCGGCGATTGCTGTTGAGATACGCTCTGCCCAAACTTGGCTGTAATCAACCGTCAAGATAATTCGGCGGTAGGGTTCATCCCGTAACTCTAGGGTGAGGTAATCCATACTACGAGTGACATACCAAAATTCTTTTCCCTTGGTAGTGTAATAAGTGCCTGCTTTGATAATGCCAGGGATGAATGTCCCCGGAGCGCGTAGTTCAGCCCAGTTGCTCATGGGTTCTTCGGTAGTTACCCGTTCAACATGGGAAACTGCTATGTCGATCGTCCGCTGGAGATAGAAGGATAGCAACTGTTCATACCATTCCAGTTCGATGGAGAATGTGCGGCCACTTAAGCTCAAATTCATGGAATACTCCCAAAAACTTTAAAGTCAAGCTTGGATAATCCTGCTAACATCCATTTACTATTATCTAGTAACTCCTGTAGACGACCTTAGTGACTCATGCTGTTCATGGGGGTTAGGCAGGCTGTCTTGCCCTCGCTAGGAAAGCTTGGCTAGTTGTAGACAAAGTAGCCAGGTTTGTTGTCGCTAAGATTGGGGTTAGGTTTTCGTCCCAGATGTTAGGTGCCGTTGACTTAGCCAAAGTCTACAGAAATCTTCGGGAATTGACGCATAATGATGTGTCGTTAACCCAAGCTCTGAGTTGTTTCTATTCTGTGTCAGTGAGTCACTCTTAGTTCTAGCCTGTTGCCGTGTTAACCAGTCCTGGAAGATCTACTGTGCCTACTTCACACCCGCCATCATCTGTCGAGCCAATTGGTGATGTGTCGCAAGACCTCGCCTCTGTCTTGGCTATGAAGGAACTGGTGAGTCAGTTGCAACGGGAGCATCATAAGATTCAAGATCTACTTAGTTCTCTTAGCTTTGCCTTACGTAGCTTTAACAACCTTAGTCAGTTTTTAGAACTGATTCCACTGATGGCCTGTCGGGTAACCGATGCTGATGGCAGTGCTCTGATTTTGTTTAAGCCCAACGGTCAAGTGCGATTGGAGCGGTTGCATTGCCAAGATCGATCAGAAATGTCTGCTGTTCGTAAGGCGTTGGAGGCGGCTGCTCGTCAAATGGCTGAACCAGCTATGGCTGCCAGTCTGAGCAATGCAATTGCTGCACGCAAGACCACTGTTGCTCTAGATCACCAAATCAGCCACTTCTTGGGTTCTGATGTGCAATTGTTTGGCACGGCAATCCTAGTCAAAAATACGGAACGTGGGCGACTTTATGTGTTCAGTCGTACTCCAGGCTATACGTGGACAGAGACACGACAGAAGCTGGTGCGACTAGTGGCAGATCAGACGGCTGTAGCGATCGCCAATAGCGAGCTTACGGCTGAGCTACGGCAAAAGGAACGTATGGATCGGGAGTTACAAATTGGTGCTGAGATTCAACACCAGTTATTACCTAGAAGTTGTCCAAAAATTAAAGGCATTGAGTTAGCGGCGCGGTGCAAAACAGCTAGCCGTGTGGGTGGTGATTATTATGACTTTATTCCTACCCATAAGGAGCAACTTCCTGGCAAGCGAGAGGTTGGTAGTGAAACTGACTGCTGGGGATTTGCGATCGGTGATGTTATGGGGAAGGGTGTTCCTGCTGGACTAATTATGACCATGCTGCGCGGAATGCTGCGAGCAGAAGTATTGAATGGTCATTCTCCAGCTCGAATTTTGCAACATTTGAATCGGGTTATGTATACCGACTTAGAAAACTCTAATCGGTTTGTAACCATGTTTTACTCAGAATATGATCCTAAAACCCAAATTCTCTACTACAGCAATGCTGCTCACAACCCACCTCTGCTCTGGCAAGCAGCAACACAATCCATTCGCCGGTTAGATACGATGGGCATGTTGATTGGGCTAGATCTCGACACGCAGTATCAAGACAGCCAAGTGCAGTTGGCCAGTGGTGATGTTCTAATGTACTACACCGATGGATTTACCGATGCAGCTAACCGCAGTGGTCAGCGCTTTGATGAGGAGGGGCTAATTCATCATTTTCGGCTGGCTTGTCAGCATGGCTATGACCCTAAAACCATGCTGGATTACTTGTTTAACCAGGTACAGCAGTTTATCGGCATCAACAATCGCAATGAGGATGATATGACTCTGATCATTATGCGAGTAGAATAGGGTTTGTCGTTATATTCTCTAGTTTGATTGACGGTTATGACTACGCCGCAACCGACAGTTATTCCCAAGGTTCCCAAACCAAAGTACGGTTTTAGTGACTATTCAGAGCGGCTGAATGGTCGAGCGGCGATGATTGGGTTTGTAGCGCTAGTGGCGATCGAATACTTCACAGGCAAGGCTTTCTTAACGCTATTAGGTATCAAATGAACCAGTTCGATTATGTGTCTGGTGCCTAAAGCTACGATTACGCAATTACTAGTGCAACCATATCCGAAAGTTTACAGCCCATTTGGGCAAATTCAGGCAAATACGGGATTTTCACAACCTGCTCCACGAACATCCCAACTAGCCTGTGGATTGAGTTGATGCTAGCAGCGACCGAATTACCAAGTAAACTTACTCTGAACACTATTGGGGTTTAGACTATCTAGGGACTAGCAATGCGATCGTAGCTACGGAGGTGACTGATGGGGATGGAAGCAACAGCACAACTAAATATGGATCACTACACCCATGAGGCTGGGCATGACCTACTACCTACAGATAGCCATCGATCGCGAGCATGGACGATTGAAGACAGTGAAGAACTGTATCGCATCAATGGCTGGGGCGAGCCATATTTTGCTATTAACGATGCCGGGCATGTGACAGTTTCTCCTAAGGGGGAGCGGGGTGGTTCGCTAGATCTGTATGAGCTAGTCAATGCCTTGAAATGTCGCAATCTAGAGTTGCCACTGCTGATACGCTTTTCTGACATTTTAGAAGACCGAATTGAGCGGCTAAATGCGGCCTTTGCTCGGGCGATCGCTCGCTACAACTACAGCGGAGTCTATCGGGGTGTGTATCCTACCAAGTGCAACCAACAGCGTCACTTGGTGCAAAACTTGGTGAAGTTTGGGCAGCCTCATCAGTTTGGCCTAGAGGCAGGCTCTAAGGCAGAATTGCTGATTGCTCTGGCTACCCTAACAACACCCGGAGCACTGCTGATTTGCAATGGCTATAAGGATAGGGAATACATTGAGACTGCTATCCTGGCGCAGCGTCTAGGTAAAACGCCGATTATCGTCATTGAGCAGATTGAAGAAGTGGCAATGGCAATCGATGCTAGCCGTAAACTAGGTATTAAACCGATTTTGGGAGTGCGCGCTAAGCTCAGCAGCCGGGGGAGTGGACATTGGGGCTGCTCGACGGGCGATCGTGCCAAGTTTGGCCTGACAGTGCCTGAGATTATTGCTGCTGTGGATCAGTTACGAGACACTGACATGCTGGACTGTCTACAGCTGCTGCATTTTCACATCGGCTCCCAAATTTCCTCGATCGGGGTCATTAAGGATGCCATTCGTGAAGCTGCCCGCATCTATGTGGAGCTAGCTGGCTTAGGAGCCAAGATGCAATATCTAGATGTCGGTGGCGGGCTAGGTGTAGATTACGACGGCTCCAAGACCAACTTCTACGCTTCTAAGAACTACAACATGCAGAACTATGCCAATGATGTCGTGGCGGAAGTGCGAGATGCCTGTCGAGAAAAGGGGCTAGCTATGCCTACCCTGATTAGCGAAAGTGGTCGGGCGATTGCATCCCACCAGTCTGTGCTAGTGTTCAATGTCTTGGGTACTAGTGATATTCCCATAGGCACCCCTGAACCTGCACGTGCTGACGAACATTTGATTATCCGTAATCTTTACGAAACCTACACTACCATCGGCCTAGATAACTACCAAGAGGCTTATCACGATGCGGAAAAGTTCAAAGAAGTTGCCATTAGCCAGTTTGAATATGGCTCTATTAGCCTGCGGGAACGGGCAAGGGCAGAGCTACTTTACTGGGCTTGTTGTGGCAAAATCCTAGCGATCGTCCGTAAGCTGCGCGAACAGGATGACTATGTGCCCGATGATCTAGAG
>JANWZG010000105.1 GCA_025054735.1 Cyanobacteriota bacterium
AAAATTGTGGTTAGGGGGCCGCGGAACTCGTGGGACACCATTGCCACAAACCGAGACTTTAGCTCGTTCAGATGTTGGGCGTGGTGTAAAGCTGCTTGGAGTTGTTGATTTTGCGCCTGAATCTGTTGCTGCTGGCGACAAATGGTGAGCTGATTTTCTACCCGTGCTAGCACCTCTTCAACGTGAAAGGGTTTAGTGATATAGTCAGCGGCACCGACTTCAAAGGCTTTAACTTTATCCAATGCTTCGCCTAGGCCACTCACAAAAATAACTGGAATGTTACGGCTTGTTTCTGAGGCTTTAAGGCGGGCACAGACTTCATAGCCACTGATATCTGGCATGGTGATATCTAGCAAGATGAGGTCTGGTAACGACACCTGCACGGTTGTGAGGGCTAACCGACCGTTCAATGCTTTACGGACTTTGTAGCCACGATCGTTGAGCATTTTTGCCAACAGCCGCAAGTTATCGGGTTGGTCATCGACAGCTAAGATTGTTGCACGCGGTGAAGATATGCCCATGGGATTCAATGTCAGCTATTAACAGTTATAGCGGTTTGCAGTCCGTGGCAATAGGCTATGCTTGGCTCAAACTTGTTGTGGCCTATAGCTTTAACTGTGATTTATCACTCTCTAAGGCACTATACGTCAGAGTCAACAATAATCATCAGGCTACTAAGTCTCTGAACTAGTTAAGTGAATAATTTGGTCAAAGCGAAACTTGGTGACTAGGGTGCGTAATTGTTGTGCGATCGCTTGGTGAGAGGCAGGGATGTCTGCCAAGAGTTGGAGAATCAGATCATCGTCTGCACACAGAGCAGCTTGATGCAGATCAGTAATCCATTGCGGGGGCATTATCGCTAGATCACTAGCAGTGAGAACAGCCTGAGATGGGGTTGACGACGAGTCATCTGTAGTGTGGTCATGTTGATTTACCCCATGGGCATCATCGTCGTCGTACTGATAGCGAACCCCTAAATAGTGGCTCATCATGCTAAAAATGATGTGGTCTTGCAATGGTTTAAGCACAAGGTCGTCACAACCTGCGGCTAACACTTTTGGTCGCTCGTCCTCAAAGGCGCTAGCTGTGTTGGCAATGATAATGGTTGGCCGTCGCTGAGTAGTGGTTAGGCGATCGCCCATCTGATCTAAAGGCGTTAGCTGTTTCGTGCGTTCGCGTTCACGGATTTGTCGAGTCGCTTCGTAGCCATCCATAACTGGCATCTGCAGATCCATCCAGATTAGATCAGGTGACCATTCATCCCACTGTTGAATGGCCTCAACCCCGTTAGAGGCGGCTCGAACCTGGAAACCAACGAGTGTTAGCAAGCGCACAAGTAACTCTTGGTTTTCGAGATGGTCTTCGACTACAAGGATACGATAGCTAGGCTGATTGGGTGACAGGCCAGTTACTCGGCGTAATGGTTGGTGGCTGTGGAACTGCAAGGCATTCACAACTTGAACAGGCAAAACTACTGTGAAGGTTGTGCCTGCATTCAGGGTGCTACGAACGTTGATCGTTCCCCCCATTAACTGCACAAACTGGCGAGTAATTAACAAGCCTAGGCCACTGCCCTCCTGAGATTTGCGCCCTGTTTCTGTCTGACTAAAGCTACCAAACAAGAGATCAAGCTCTTCAGGAGCAATGCCGGGGCCAGTGTCTTCCACGTCAAACTGAAGCATTGTGCGTGGATTATCTGTAGGCGACCAGGTGTTACTAGCATGGCGGGCAGTCGCTGATGAGCCTTGAGGGTTTGCGATCTGAACGTGTAGGGTTACTCTGCCCTGCTGGGTGAATTTAATCGCATTCCCCAACAGGTTGATCAAAATTTGGCGCAGCTTGCTCTCATCCGTCTTAACGTAAGTTGGTAAATCAGCAGCATAGTCAATCTCAAGGTTTAACCCCTTAGCCTGGGCCTTAAGCTGTAGCATTTCAACGATCGCTACAATCGTGCTACGTAGATTGACCACATCTTCATTAAGAGTAACCTTACCAGCTTCAATCTTGGACATATCCAGCACATCATTAATCAGCGTCAGCAAATGTTCTCCACTACGACTAATGATGTCGAGGTATGACCTCTGGTCTGGTTGGAGGTGGGCATCTCGATGTAACACTTGGGTAAACCCTAGGATGGCATTCAATGGTGTCCGCAGCTCATGGCTCATCTTCGACAGAAATACACTCTTGGCTCGATTGGCCATGTCTGCCTGCTCTTTTGCTACGCGCAATGCTTCTTCTGCCTGTTTACGCTCTTGAATTTCTATCTCTAGGTCACGAGTACGCTCAAATACCTTGAGTTCTAGCTGTTGAGAATAGTCTGCTAACTGCCGATAGGACTGTCTGAGCATAGAAGCTAACCCATAAAATCGGCTCAGGGTGGTTGCACCGAGCAATGCCACCATAGGGGGTACGAGGGGAATCCACCACTTGGCTAAAAAGGCTAGATAGGCTTCACTAGCCAGTGCTACAACCGCGATCAACACTGCGAGCAGTGACCAAAAAGGGCCACGCAGCACCCAGCCTAAGATAGCGCCAATACTTGCCCAGCCAGCAATCCACAAATATTCCAATGGATCAGGCCAGAATTGGAAGAGAGGCTTTCCTTCCAGAGCAGCACTAAGAATCTGGCTAACTAGTTCTGCATGAATTTCTACCCCAGTAGACGCAGGGCCTTGGCTAAAGGGAGTTGCAAAAAAGTCTTTGAGGCTTTCGGCGATCGAGCCAATCAGAACAATGCGATCGTGCATCAGTCCATCATCCACTTTATTATCTAGAACGTCAGAGACAGGCACAATTGGAAATGGACTATGGCGATCGCCAGGGACATGTCGCCAGCCTCGATAGGTAAGCATTATTTGATACCCACCAGCATCTACATGGGTATAACTACCATCATGGCGCTGGAGGGCAGTGAACCGTGCCTTCCCCAGTTGAATAATTGTTTGAGCTTGGTCAACAGGTTCAGGTGTAATGCCTCTGGGTTCAAGATACAGGAGTGCTAACCGCAACGGCAGGCTATAGTAAAAGCTGCCTTGTTTTTCAATCGATAACAGGCCTCGCCGAACACGTCCATCTATATCTGTCACAATATCCACTGCACCCACTTGGTCAAGCTCTTTCAGCACAGGGGGTGGAGCAACTGAATTGTCAGTATTGTTGGCTAGCACCTTCTGCACGCCAATTAAGTTAGGTGTTGTCTGGAACAAGTGTCGGAGTTCCATTGCACCATCACCAACTGGAAATGGTCGGTAGATATCAAGTCCGATCGCAGCGGGCTGATGGGCATTAATTTTGCGAAGCAGCTCTGCTAAGCGTGCATCTGACAACGGCCACTCTCTAAGGCGGCTCAAGTCAGTTTCGGTCACACCGACAATTACAACTGGGTGTTGTGGATGGGTTAACGGCTGCCAACGAAAGAATTGGTCTAACATAACCAACTCTGGTAGCTGAAACAACCCCAACAAGCGCAGGATGATGACAAATCCAGCGACTGCAGGCATTACAAGAAGTGCGCCTCGCCACCTGTGAACTGCCTGCTTAAGAATGGGGTGCCACCGAATTGGCCACATTACACGCCTTTAAGTGAACGACGATATCGGTAGCATAGCGTAGCTAAGGCAACTTAATCTACTAGAGAAGCTTGGGCTAGCGAACCAAGATTAACGGTTGTCGAGTTCAGGAGATTAGCCCAGCTATCTGAGACTGCAGCATCTCCTTGGGAGAGTCGCTGTGCAGCCGCTAGTGTTGCTACCAAGTCATACCAAATGCCCGCTTCGCCATAGATAGCGGCTTTCTCAAGAGCATCTGTTGCACGAGCTAGCCGAACTTGCTGATCTGCTTCCAGAGTGACACGACGGATTGTACCCTCGGCGTAGGCATCGGCTGAGCGATTGCGATCATCCCCACAAACCAAAGAGAATGTCCACTTGTAGGGAGTATTCAGAGCTAATGCTGGTTCATCACTGGGCAACGTCACAGCAATAATACCAGGTTGACCTGTAAGAGCTATGCGTTGAGTGTATGTATACTGAGATGCTTCTTTGGCTCTAACAGCTCTTTCTGGTACATCCGTTGCCAACGTAAATTCAGCTATTTTAGCCGATGTCTTAGGCACATAGACCAGAAATGTAGGATGTGCAGATACGGTCAATTCTTCTTTTACAGTCAATCCTGCTTTTACAGTCGATCCTTGTTTCTGAAGGCTGGGATTAGCTGACGGCAATAGCAGAGTCAAGGCCAAGGAATCATTGCCCACATCAGCATGACAATTGCCACGAGTAGCAGCGCCACGAGTTTGCTGAGGGGCACCCTCACCAGCACGAGGGCGGAATACAACCTGAAATCTCCTATTTGCTGGTGCTGCGATCGCCAAACTAGACAGGAACCAACCTAGAGTAATAAGCGCGATCGTCGATACCTTGAACCCGTTTAATAGCGAACCACGCAAACGACGATGAGTCATGATTAATCTCCTAGGGGCTTGGAGGACGGAGAGAATCAATTACCATAACTGTAGACAGTATAACCTACAGCCAGTTACCCACTAGCACAAATGGTGCCCAAAAGTAAGGGTGTTCATAATTCCCCCGAAGCAGTTTTAGCTGGGCACGACGTAGGGCTTCTGCTCTAGTAATTCCCGGTTGGGTCACTTGGCGATAGAACTCGATCATAAGATCTGCAGTCGATTGATCTTCTACAGCCCAGAGGGTTGCTAGGGTGCTACGGGCACCAGAGCGAACAGCTACGCCTGCTAACCCCAAGGATGCCCGATCGTCACCAGCGGCAGTTTGACAAGCACTCAAAATTAGCAGCTCGATCGGAGTTGGCCGATATTCTAAAATCTTTAGAATTTCTTCCAATTTGCTTAAGCTAATCCGTTGATTCCAAGCCAGGATAAATGTCTCGTTTGGATTTGAGCTAAATTGTCCATGGGTTGCCAAGTGAATGACTGGAAAGGGGGCGGATTTAAGCTGTTGCTCTAGCCGTTCGGCTGTAAAGTCTTGATTTAGGAGGGTGACACTAGGCAAGTTGGGTGCAATTGTGGCAATTTCAGTCTCTACCCCTGGTAGGGGCAAGAATCCTTCGGTCGCTTGGCTGATGCCTGCCTTTAAGACTCGTAAACCACCCTCATTGAGAGGACTAGGTCGTAGCAAGCTCAGGCTAGGTGTGAGGGCAATTCGGTAATCTTCAATCAGGTAGTGATCTTCACTGTGAAGTGCTGCCATGGGCAAGTTTCTAAGGGAACCATCCAATAGAAACACGATCGTTTCAATTCCAGACAATTCTGCTTCAAAGGGCTTGATCAACCAGCCGTAGACCCTTTTAGCCAGTGGCAATCGCTCATTTAGAAATGAATTGCGTCGGAGTGAACGTTGCATGTCGGCGATCGTGGCTTCAATTTCTGTACGCGGCAGTTTGGTAGTATGGCGATGTAAGGATTGGTCTGGCAGCGAAAGTAGCACCTCTAGCCGGTCGGGCAAGAGAATGGGATAGATGATAGCAGCACCCTTGTCAATAGTCTCCACTGGCTTGGGTTGTAAATCCAAACAAGCTTCTCGAAAATAGTTCTTTAACTCTGCCAGTTGCAGAGCTTCAATCAATTGCCGTGCTTGGGCGAGTTTTGATTGGTCAACTGGTTTGTCAACGGGCAACAACAACGACATCAATTCCCGATAAACGGGTTCCACACCCTCGCGAAATGAAAGCTGAACATCTGGGTTAATGGCTGTCAAATCACTGCTGATAGCATCTAAAGTATTCACGGCCTCCTGATAGGCAGCGATCGCTCGCCCGTAATCCCCCATTTTCACTAACAGCCGCCCCAGTTGCCACTGCCATTGATAAAGGGTTCCAGGTATGTTCAACCCTTGGGCTAAAACCAGTGCTTGCTGAGTGAGGTCGATCGCCTCTGCCCACTGTTGACTAGCCTCATACAGCCCCCCTAGCCGACCTAACGCATAGGACTCAGCTCGAGGATTGCGAATTTGTTTTGCTTGCTGACTGGCAGAGGCAAACATCCGAGCAATCTCCAAAATTTTGTCTGAAGGAACATCATCAAGTTGATATTTCTCAGGCTGTAACCGGGTATCAGTTGGTGCTGCGGGTTTTGTAACGGGTGTTTTTGCCTGCGTTGCCCTCAATGACCAGTAGCGCGTTAGGCTTTCAGCAAAATCGATTTTGGCATAAATAGCAAATTCGCTTACGGGTATAGCTGCCAGGTAGCTATGCAATTCAGGTAACAGAGAGGATGCTTGATCAAGTTGCTCGAGGTCAAGCAATAGCCGCAGTTGATTGAGCTGAGCTTGGAGTTTGACTGCACAGTCGATCGTTTCTTCCTGAGTCGAGAGGTTGATGGTACTGGGGGTAATGGATGGACAAGTGACTTGGCGGTAATAGCGTAAAGCAGCAGTGGTTTGGCGTTGGGCACGGGCTGTGTTGCCAAGCTGAAGCAGGGCTAACTGTCGCTCGTTGCTGGCTCCGATGCGATCGGCAATAGCCAGACTTTCAGTGAGAGCCTCTTGGGAACTATCCAATACCCGGATCAGGCGTAGAGCATTACCCAGATGCAGAAATCCCATAGCCTTGAGAGCAGAATCAGGCTGAGTCTCAAGCTTTTTAGCAGTAGCTTTTAGGGTTTGGTGGGCACGAGCATACAGCCCCATTGCCTGTAAAGCATTATCCTGGTTAATCTCGGCTTGAATAACCTGACTCGTTGCACCAATAGCTTGATAGATATTTTGTGCTTGTTGCCAGGTTGCCAGAGCAGTGTCAGCGTGGCTTTGATGCAACTGTAGGTGGCCCTGAATCATCAGAAGTTGTGCCCATGCAAGGCTCGTAGTCGAGTTGTTCGGAAGTTGCTGCACGAGGTTAAGGCTGGTAGCAATTGCCTCATTAGCCTTATCCCATTGCCCTAATTGCCCATAGGTCAGTGCTAAATACCCTAGGGTAAGGGCACGGTTGCGACGATCGCCCTGGATGGTAAAGGCCCGCAACTGATGCTGCCAAACTTGAAGAGCATCAGCATACCGTCCAGCTTCATAGAGGGCGCGCCCTTCGTTAGGCGTTGACTGTTGATGGTTAGATAAAGTGGGAACCTGGAATTGACTGTCTGCAATTAGCCAACTGTTATCAGCAGGGTTAGATGCCCTTGATGTGAGATTGTGGAAGCGAGGCACCGGCTCGGTACGGAGTGAATGTCCACTAACAGCAACCACAAGACCCGCTGCAATCGCCAGTAGGATAGTTAAAAACCGTCGAAACTGAGCACGTTGTCGCATAGTGTTATGGCCCTGAGCGAGTTGGAGATGAACAGGACGATGATAATGGCCACGATTGTAGAGAACCATAGCCTACTAAGATAACTTTGCCGTCAGGCAATCTCACCCACTGATGAGCTGGGGACAACTCAGGTGGGGACGATGACTGAGGCGATCGTCTGCTGTCTACAGATACTTCCGGCGTTGAAAATAATGCTGGCGACGGGTGACTTGAGCTAACCTCCGGGTCTTGACCCTCTTGAACAGTAGTATTGGCCTGATCATCTCCCCAGTCAATCAACGTTGGCAGAAGATTCACAATCTCAGAAGGATTGGGCAACAAACCACCGCGCCCAGGGATTGTAAATTTGTTACCACCCTCAGCAGGGCACCCCACCACAATCTGATTGGACGTATCTAAAACATCATCAGGTAGCTGTATCAAGCCTTTACTAGGATCATCTCCTAATGTAGTTACGATCGTCTGTCCTTGAACCTGAAGGGAAGCACGAGTTGTAATGTCACTAATTGCACTGGAGTCAGTACGAGGTGTAAACCCAAACACGCCTCGGCTAGCAATTTGAATCGTGCCTCCTGTGCCTCCCACTGTAGTGGCAATAATGTCACTATTTTCGCTAGGAAATCCGATAATGTAGCCGCCGCTAAAGCGAAGGTTGCTGCCACTACCCGCAGTGGGACTGGTAGCAGAAATCAGGCCGGCATCCCGAAGAAATAGTAAATCTTGCAGTTGAATGGCAATATTGCCACCTTGGCCACTAGCAGTTTCAGTCACAATGGCAGCCCGATTTTGGAGAGTAATGCCGTTTCCTTGTAGACTGATGTTGCCACCGCTGCCACTGCCATTACTGATAGCTGCGATCGTGCCCTCATTCCTCAACAGCACCACATCGGGGTGAATTGTAATGTTGCCAGCATTACCGGTAGCTGTAGGGGTTGTCGTGGCAAAAATACCCGTGTTGGGGTCTGCGATTGTTAGGCGACTACGACTTGCAATCTCAATGTCTCCTGAATTACCAGCACCAGAAGCCGTGACACGCAACTGTCCACCTTGAGTTAGAGTCAATACGTTGGTAGTAATCTGAAGGTTACCGCCATTACCCGCTGAAGCTGTGGTGCTGCTCACTACAGCATTACTTGCCAATTCTACTGTGGGTGCAGTTAGCCGAATTGTGCCTCCAGTGCCCCTTGAATTATTGCCGGCAGTTACGCTGGTGATGAAAGTTTGTGGCAAGTCAGATTCACTGCCTGCCAAACGAATTGGCTCACTAGTAGATATGTCTATCGCTCCCCCTTGCCCATTAGTAGTAATGTTTGTAGCTAGTTGACTACCCTGGTTGAGTTGTAGCGAGCGTCCTCGCACAATCACATTTCCACCCTGACTCTCGGCAGTGCCACTGCCATTACCTAGCTCTGTGCTAGTCAGGACTTGACCACCAGTTAATACAATGTCGCCATCTGTTGTGATTGCAAGCTGGCCACCTTGCCGACTACCGCGATTGACCGAACGAATAGCAGCGTTATTCACGGTAAGTGCATTGGTTTGCAGCCTCACATTACTGCCGGTGCCAAATTCTGACTCCACTAAACTTTGTATGGCACTACCCCCAGCCAGAGCGATCGTGCCTACTCGAATTTGCACCTCCCCTCCCGTAGCATTACCACTGACGCGAGAAAGCACCTGAGCGCCACCATCTAGGCTGAGAGATGGGGTGACAAGCTGCACAGGTAAACTATTGCCAGTGGCACCAATGCCCACGATGGCTCGAATTTGAGCTTGACTCGTTAGGGTTGTGCTATTAGTCACAGCAAGGGATAGGGTGCCGGTATTGCCGCTGCCAGCTGTCAAGGTTTGCAGCGCACCACCTTCTGCTAGTTGCAGTCTCTGGGCCTGGGCTGTGAGGGTGCCACCGTTGCCTTGGCCTATCGTTTCAGCACTCACGAGCGATCGACTAACCGTTAGGTTTGGGGTCGTGAACTGGATGTTGCCACCTTGCCCTGTGGCAGTAGAAGTACTGACCTGACTACGAATCTGGCTATTGTTGGCAATGTTGATGCGATCGCTGCCGCTTAGGGTAATAGTACCTGCATGACCACTACCTGCAGTGGACGTGACAATTTGAGATGCATCCATTGCAATCACTGGGGCTGCAATCTTGACCAAGCCACTAGCTCCATCGGAGGATGTAGCAGAGGCGATCGTGCCTCCTGATTGCAAGGTCACCTGATTTTGGGCCGCCAAGGTAATGTTGCCTGCATTGCCTGCACCTGTTGTACTGATGCCCACACTGGCATTGTTGGCAACGGTAATTAAATCACCCATGAGGGTAATGTTGCCGCCATTACCATTGGCAGTTGTGGTGCTCTGTACAACAGTAGTAGGGTCAGAAATCGTAATCCTGCCCGTTGGATTTGCCGCCATTCCCAGGGTGATATCACCAGCTTGCCCTATTCCCCATGCGCTAGTTTGCAGCTTTCCCCCAGCGGTGATATTGACCGTCGGCGCAGACAGGCTAATGTTACCACCTGCTGCTGCCCCGGTTGTGCTAGTTTCCACCATAGCACTGTCAGAAATTTGGATGGCGTTACTAGCTAGGGTAACGGCTCCACCTTGTCTAGTATCTGATTGAGTATCACTAAAAATGCCACTATTGGCACCTGAGATCAGCAATTGATCAGTGGCAGTCACTGCAATCGCTGTTGGATTATTGATTCCCAAGTCAGCGATGCGCAATTGTCCGCCATTTAGCAGGCTCACCGTCCGAGCGGTCACTTGCATGGCGACAGGATCTTGTCTGATACTTGGTCGAGCAGTACTGAAAATGCCACTGTTGGCACCTGAAATCACTAATTGATCACTAGCATTCACCACGATCGCTGTCGGATTATTGGCTCTTGAGTCAGCGAAGCGTAGTTGTCCGCCATTTAGCAAGCTCACTCTTTGGGCAGTCACTTGTATGGTAGAGTTTACCGATATATTAGGATTTACCGATGTGCTGGGATTTACCGATAGGTTGGGATCTACCAACGTGTTAGCCACAGGAGCGATCGCTGCCGTGATCACGGCATCATCAATCAGCACGTTA
>JANWZG010000106.1 GCA_025054735.1 Cyanobacteriota bacterium
ACCATGCTATTCTTCACCCTTACTCACCAACTTCCCTACAAGCATTATGCTGCAAGGAGTAATTTATCAAACTGATTATCTCGGCTAGATGTCAGTCTCGTAGCGTAACAGCTTACGATAAAACGCTTGAGAAAAATCAGCAATCTGTCGCTTTTTATAGTTCAAAATCACGTCAATCAGAAAATCAATAAACTCAAAGCTAGCCATGGTAACTTCATAGCTTAGGTCAGCATCATTCGCAAAGCGAACCTGACACCGGGTCAAATCGGCTGGCAAGGTAGCCACATTCCAGGTAATCACAAAGGGAACACTCTCTCCGCCTTCGATTATTCGCTCCCCCTCTAGGTTCGCCTGCTTGTATAAACTGATTCCATAGGGCAAGAGTTCCCGCTTTGCTCCTTGGTAGTAGGGCATGAAGGGCATACACGCTGCTTTTTCGGCTGGTTTGAGTTGTTTGATGGCAGACGACATAGGTCACTCTACAGAATCCTTACACATGAACAATGAATAACCTGTAGCCAAGACTATATGGCTGATGTACGGCTGACACTAATGCTGACGGCCAGCACTGTACTGAAAGCACTGTATTGCCAGACACTACACTGCAACCTGGATTGCAAAGTGTTGCCGACACTAGATTGCACAGTACCACAGTTAGAGTACCCAAAGGGTATGGTATCCAAACTCATGGTACTTCACTCTAGTTCTGGCTGGTACCCAACAATTTCTGCAAGGGAACGTATTGGTTGCAATTCATGACATTAGATTAACCTCAATAGTAGTGATTTTCCGTCACCTACTGTCCACAACAACGATCAATCCCCAAGCTGTCTAGCAGTAAGTCGCTAACTGCATTGGCAACCGCAAATTCACTGAAGAAACTTTGTGAGAAGTCAAACCCTTGCATTTCCGTAAGAATGGCGATAACCAGTGCACCTAGATCGTTTTCTCCTTCTAGGCGCTGGCGCATAAACACTTGGCTAGCACGGCGAGCAATCTGCTCATTGACTGCTTCGGGCACAAACTCCTGGTCAAGCCATTGTTGCAGTGCTGTAAACAGCCATTCTTCCTCTTGCTGGGCATTTTGCACTGGCGGTAGCGTGATGGGTGGAACTGGGTTAGCCATGGCAACACGTAAACACGGGTGGGCGGAGTTGTCGTGTAACAATTGCTCTAGAAACCAATCTCTATAATAAAGTGAGGGGGACTGCTAGCTGTTAATGAAACTTAAATTTGACCTAGCGACAATTGTAGAGGGTTATGCAAGGGGCTATTTTTTGATGGCAGAGAATGCCAATGAGGAGTTGAGCTGGTATTCCAGTCGAGAGCGGACGCTGATTCCACTAGATGATCGCTTCCGGTATCCCAAATCCCTACGGCGAGTTTTGAATCAACATCGATTCACAGTGGCTATTGATCGTGACTTTGCCGCTGTGGTGGAAGGGTGTGCTAACCGCGAAAGTACTTGGATTTCTGCTGAGTTGAAGTGCATTTACCGGGAGTTACACCAAGCAGGTATTGCTCACAGCTTTGAGACCTGGCAGAACGATCGCCTTGCAGGGGGCATTCTAGGCATTGTACTGGGGGGAGCTTTCATCGGCGAATCAATGTTTTATGCCATTCCTGATGGGTCAAAGGTGGCGATGGTGAAATTAGTAGAATGGCTGCGATCGCGCCACTTTCAGCTATTTGATGCCCAGATGATGAACCCGCACCTAGCGCGATTTGGTGCTTATGTGGTGAGCGATCAGGACTACCAGTACCTGCTGCAACGGGCTTTAATGCAGCCTTGTCAATTTACCTAGTTGCCTTCAGGCGCTGAAAAACAGTTAACAGTTGCACGATTGTATGGTGCCAGGTAAAGTGCTGATGCACAAAATGGGATCCCCTCTGGCTCAACCCAGCAGCAACAGCAGGTTGTGTGATTAACGTTTCTAGGTGGGTTAGCAGATGCTCAAAGTCGGGAACTAGCACTCCTCCCCAGCTATCTTCCACTTGCACAGGCTGGATATGGCTGGCAATTCGCAGAGCAACCTCATCATTGGTGAAATCATCCGTAGCACCCCCAGCGGTGCAGATGGTGGGCAGTCCACAGGCGATTGCCTCCAACACGGGCAGGTTAAACCCCTCGGCAAAATAGGGGGATACGTAGGCATCGGCAGCTTGATACAACCGAGCCATGTCTGCAAAGGACAGTGTTTGACCGAGATAGATTAATCGCTGTGATAATTGCTGCTGTTCTGATTCAGGGAGTTCGCTGGCAAAATCTCGAATCAACCGCTCCGAGGGATAGAGGGTATCCATCCCCTTTAACACTAGTCGAATGTGAGGATACTGCTGGGCCAGGATAGCGATCGCAGCTAACAGCATCGGAATACCCTTATTGCGCCCCATACCACCTACGTTGAGCACGATAAAAAAGTCATCCCAGCCGAGTTGTCGCCGCAGAGCAGTGCGCTCGGCTGGTGATAAGGGGTGATAAAGGCTAGGATCAATGCCAAGGGGAACCACGATCGTCCGTTCTGGACACGCCCCACTGGCCAGAAATCCCTGCTTTGCCCACTGGGAACAGGTAATCAGCACAGCATCGGAGTGATAGTGAGCTTCAGCCAAGGAGGTTTCACCGGCGATCGCTGCTCGCTTGACTACCCCCAGCTCTGTCGTGCCAAACACACAAGTAGGCACACCCGATGGGGAAAAATCGTGGGGATAGCCCATGCGTAATAACACCTCGATCGGCTGCTCAAGGTTTGGTGCGGGAATGGTGGCTAGTGCTTGTTCCTGCTCAGGAAACAACAACCCGGCGATTGGTTGCCAATGGCTAGCGTAATAGGGCAAGTCCCGATGAAACAAAGTAATCTCTGGATGTTTCAACAACTCCAAGCATTGAAACTGATTAATAACAGCGTAGGAATGGGGTAGCGATCGCCAACCCTCAACCAATAGGCGCATGGCAACATGTTGTCGAACATTGGTGCCCATGATAAGGGCAATTAGGTGTCCTAACCCAGAATGAAATGTTACTGTTATTACGCAAAGTTTTCCAGTAGGTAATCTCTGATAAACCTTGCTGTAATTCACCTTGTCCAAGATACCTCAACTGTTCACTACCGAGTGGTGAAGGTGTTGTGGTGAGGGTGTTATCTGCCAAGTTACCGTCATGTTCTTGCTAGCTATGAGTACTAATCCCCTTCTGCCGATTGCACCTACCGCTCCCTTCGAGACCGCAACAACCACTACTGGTCTGCTGTTCATCGATCCTACCGTCCAGAACTACCACCAACTGCTCTCTGGCTTACAAACCGGCATCACCCCCGTGCTGCTGGATGCTAACCAAGATGGGATCCAGCAAATCACTACTGTCCTCACTGGACGCACTGACATCACCAGCGTCCACATTCTCTCCCACGGCTTTCAGGGCGGCGTGAAGCTGGGTAATAGCCTGCTTACTGTTAGCACTCTTGATCAATACACAAGCCAACTCCAAGCTTGGCAGAGTGCCCTCGCCCCTAGTGCCGATATTCTCTTCTACGGTTGCAATGTGGGAGCCGCAGGTGTCGGGAATGCTTTCCTGTCGTCGATCGCCAACCTAACTGGGGCAGATATTGCTGCAAGTACTGACCTCACTGGAACCTCTAGCCTCGATGGTAATTGGGATTTGGAAGTCAGCACTGGTTTCATTGAAGCTCCTCTAGCGTTTCAAATCGTTGTGCTAGAAGCCTACACACAGGTATTGCCATTGCTTGAGCAATATACTTTTACAGGTGCTCTTGGGACAGCCACGAGTGTAGCCCCAGACGGTCAACCGACTAACGGCACCCTAAGCAACATGACCGAGGGGAGTGGATTAACGAACACAGGCATCCCCGCCAACGATGTGTTTTGGGCGAACGGTTGGCAAGAAACCTCAGTTGCCGATGCAATTATCGCTAATGACTATTTTGAATTCACCATCCAAGCGAATCCAGGTTTTGTCTTGACACTGGATGACCTGCAGTTTCAAGAATTGCGATCAGCAACGGGGCCAACTAACTTCTCCGTGCGCTCTAGTTTAGATGGCTACACTACTGACCTGCTGACAACGACCACAGCAACAGTATTGACTAGCCGTACAGTTACCTTGGGGGGAGCCAGTTTTACTAATGTTACAACACCCATTACTTTCCGGTTCTATGCCTGGGGTGCATCTGCTGCAATTGGTACATGGCGCATCGACAATGTGCAAATTAATGGGTCGATCGTTACCACATCCCCTGTAGTCACCTTAGTAGGAATACTGCCCCAGTATGCCGAGAATCAGGCGGCAGTGGTGATTGCAGATGCAGCTACTGTCACGGATGCGGATTCTGCCAACTTTAACACCGGAACCCTGACGGTGCGGTTCACGGCTGGGGGCATTGCTAGCGATCGCCTCACCATTGCCCCCAACGCCACCGTCACCCTGAACGGTCAGCGCATCTCCGTCGGCGGCATAGAAATCGCTACCTTCCGAGGCGGCTTCGGCACCGCTGAAGACCTAGTAATTACCCTCAACGCCAACGCCACCCCCGCTCGCACCCAAGACCTGCTGCGTCGCATCGCCTACAGCAACGCCGGAGATGCCCTACCCACCACTGGCAGCCGCACCGTCGAATTTGTGCTAGTGGATGACACCAGCAACGCTAGCACCGCTGTCACCCGCACCATTGACATCATCACCCTCACCAACAACAACGATGCCCCGATCATTGGCAACCGCACCATCCTCTACGACGGATCTTTAGGTGGGGCACCATCTGCGTTAATCTTGCCGTTCATTCAAAATCCCGCTGGTGCTGTTACCCCTGTAGTCGGCGGTGGTGGAGTAACCATCGACACAACCTCCAATTTTGGTATTTCCGCTGGTTATTTTGGCAATCCTTTTGTGACTCCTGTGCTAAACCGGACAAACGGCTACACCCTCAGCTTTACGGCTCAAGTATTGGCAGAGGCACGGGCTGCTACTGCCAACAAAAACAATGATGGCAAGGACGATCGGGCAGGCTTTAGTGTCATTGTCCTTAGCAGTGATGCACAGGGTATTGAATTAGGGTTTTGGACAGACCGGATTTGGGCACAGGATGATGGTACTACCCAGACAGATCCATCCCTAGAGCCAGATGATGCTCCTCTTGACAACACACGCACCTTGTTTACCCAAGCAGAATTCAACAACACGGTAGACAATACCGTGCTGCGAAACTACGACCTGACGATTTTGGGAAATACCTATAGCCTCTTTGCAGATGGCATCCTTGTGCTTTCTGGTCGGTTGCGCAACTACACTGCATTTAACAAAACCCCCGACCCCTATGAAACAGCTAACCTAATCTTCTTTGGTGATAATACTCCTTCTGCCCAAGCACGATTTCGGCTAAATGCCATTTCCATAACAACCAACACGGCATTACCGGCTCAAACCGTTGCTGAAGACACTCCCTTAGTGGTCACCAACATCCAAATAGCCGATGTGGATGCGTCTCCAAACAATGTGACTGTTACCCTCACTGCCCCTAACGGCACGCTGACAGTCAACAACGCAGTGGTTAATGGGGTGTCTGCGGGAAATATCACCAATAACGGCACCACCACCGTCACGCTGGTAGGCACAGTCAGCCAAATTAACACCACCTTGGCGAATGCCACAGGGCTAATCTACCAGGGTGTAGCCAATTTCAACGGTACTGAGACGCTGACGGTAACTGTCAATGATGGGGGAAATACTGGGGGAGGAGCACAAACTGCAAGTCGTACCAAAACCATTACGGTGACCGCGATCAATGATGCGCCGACGGTAACAGCTCCTGCTGCTATAGCAGTGATTGAAGACCAAGCCAGTCCCCTCACGGGCATCTCCTTTGCCGATGTGGATGCGGGCGCAGGCATTGTTACTGCCACCTTCACCGTGGGCGCAGGCACCTTGGCAGCTACTACAGGCGGTGGAGTCACCGTGGGCGGCACAACAACCAATCGCACCCTCAGTGGCACCCTAGCGAACATCAACGCCTTCCTAGCCGCAGGTAACCTCACCTACACCACCGTACTGGATTCAGTGGTGGCTCAAACCCTGGGGGTCAGCATCAACGATGGCGGGAATACAGGTATTGGCGGAGCGCTGGGTTCAGGCGTAACCAATGTGACCCTAAACGTCACTGCTGTCAACGATCCCCCCAGTTTTGCTAACCTAGGCAACCAAACCCTAGCTCCTGGCACCAATACCCCTCAAACCGTTCCCGGCTGGGCAAATACCTTCGTCTTCGGCCCTGCCGATGAAGCAGGACAAGCGGTAGATGCCTTCCTGGTGTCGGTGACCAGTGATCCCAATAACATCTTCACTACAGCTCCGGCTGTTGCCAACAATGGCACCCTCACCTACACTCCCAACGGCACCGCTGGCACCGCCACCGTGGAAGTCCGCCTGCGGGACAACGGCGGCACTGCCAATGGGGGGATTGATCTGTCTCCTGTCACCACCTTCACGATTACAGTCAATGCTGCTGCACCCACATTGGCTATCGCTCCCGGCATTACCCCGGTAGAAAATACCTCCACCAACGGCACCTTGACGCTGAATCTCAGCCAAGCCGTCCCAGCGGGTGGACTGACGGTGAACTTCACCCTGGCGGGCAGCGCCACCTTGGGAACAGACTATACCTTGATTCCCGGTACAGGGATTACAGCAGTAGACACCGGGGCAGGCACCTTCACGATCGCCGCTGGAGCCACCACTGCCACCCTGATTGCTCAAGTTATCGACGACCTAGCCGCCGAGCCGAATGAAACGATCCTCCTCACCATGACTGCTGTGGGCGGTGGCTACACCCTTGGCACCACTGCCGCCACCCTGACCATTGCCGCCAACGACACCACCGTCACCACCACCAATGATGCCGGGGAAGGCTCCCTGCGCCAAGCGGTGATCAATGCCAATGCCTTTGCCGGGGCAGATACCATTAATTTCTTCCTGCCTGCGGGTGCCCAGACTATTAGCCTGCTGACGGCTCTGCCCGACCTAACTGACGATGTGGACATCCTCAACACCACAGGTGCCGCTAATTTGACCATCCGTGCTGATATCCTGGGTGCCTTTGATATCTTCACGGTGAATAACGGCGTGATCGCTAGCTTTGACCAGTTGACCCTGAGTAATGGGCGGGATGGCATTCGTAGTCAGGGAACGATCGCCAGCCTCAGCAACAGTATCATTTCCGGCAACCAAACCAACGGCATTTCCAATTTGAGTGTTCTAACTGCCCTCAGCAATAGCACCATTACGGGCAACCAAGCTAACGGGATCTTGAACTTTGGCACCCTGACCACCCTAACCGATACCACGATTTCGGGTAACCTAAGGGGCATTTATAACCAGGCAGGCACGATCGTCACCCTCAGCAACAGCACCCTTTCTGGCAACCAATCCCAGGGCATTCTGAACGATGCAGTTCTGACCACCCTCAGCAACACTACCCTCTCTGGCAATCAACTCGTTGGTATTTTCAACATCGGCACGATCGATCTTATCAACAACGCAACGATCGCCCTAAACGGGGCGGACGGCATCAACAACCCTGGCACCATCACGACCCTCAGCAACAGTATTGTTGCAGGGCATACCAATAACCTGTCCAACAATGCCCCCGGCACGCAAACCAACAACCAACTAGGCACCCTAGCCCAGGTTGGCCTTTCTCCCACCTTGGCCAACAACGGCGGCCCCACCCAAACCCATGCCCTGCTCCCTGGCAGCCCTGCCATTGACGCTGCCGGAGCCGGAGCCACCACCACCGACCAGCGGGGGATCGCGGCAGTTGGCACCCGCGACATTGGTGCGTTTGAATCCCGTCAGTTCACGATCGCCACCACCGGCGGCACCCCCCAAAGCACCTTGATCAACACCGCCTTTGCGAATCCCTTAGGCATCCAGGTCACCAGTGCCTTTGGCGAACCCGTGGCGGGCGGCGTAGTCACCTACACCCCACCCGCTGCCGGAGCCTCCGCCACCCTGTCTAGCCTCACTGCTACCCTCAACGCCACCGGAGCCGCCAATGTCACCGCCACTGCCAACGGCACCGCAGGTGGCCCCTACATCGTCACTGCTGGGGGCAACGGCATCACCAACACGGTGGACTTTAGCCTCACCAACACCCTAATGCCCAATACTACTCCCACTTTGGTGGCTCCCCTACCCCCCGTCACCGTTGCAGAGAATGCACCTCCCACGACGATCGACCTCCTCCCCTTCTTTGCCGATGCCGAAGACAGTAGCGCTAACCTCACCTACACGATCCTCAGCAATTCCAACCCCGCCCTGTTTACCGCCGATATTCTCAACGGCCTGCTCACCCTTACCTATGCCCTCAACACCAGCGGCACTGCCGACCTAGTGATTCGTGCCACCGACACCCAGGGAGCCTTCGTCGATAGTCCCTTCACCGTCACCGTCATTCCCCTAATTGCTCCGCCACCCCCGTCCCCGACGCTGTCCCCCGGTCTCACCCACTTGACCGATCTAGGCGGCGTAGAAGGCGTGTACCAAGTGGGAGGTAACCCCGGAGACCAAATCGTCCTGCAAGTGGATTGGGTCTTCCGCGATGCCGCCTTCAACAACGAACTTGGTTACTTCATTGCCGACGATGCCCAAGGCACCATCAACGGCATTGCCCCCGGCAACCCCACCTATGCCCGCACTGCCCTCACCAGTGCTGGACGACGCATCCTCTTCCGCAGTGGAGAAACCGCTGGCATTGGCATTGATATCACCGTTACCGTGGGGCAGTTCCTAGTCTTTTACCTGGTACAGGATACTAGCACTGACAACTGGCTGGCTACTAACCCCAGCAATGCCTCTACAGGTCGTCGAGTCCTGTTCTCCCGTAGCCTGGGTAATCCGGGGCAGGTTGACCAAGTGCGCGATCGTACCTTGGCTCCCGGTGTGCTGGAACTCGCCTGGGAAGACTTAGCCAGTGGGGGCGATCAAGACTTCAACGATGCCATTGTTCGCATTGGCCCTGCTGCCTTCCCCATCCCTGGCACCACAGGCATTACCCCCCTGCGCTTCGACTGGATCACCCGCGAAGCCCGCTTCAACAACGAACTTGGTTGCTTCTTTGTAGATGATATCAACGGACGCATCGGCACCCTGCGTCCTGGCGACCCCGGTTACCTCACTGCCGCCTTTAGCCCTGGTAACTTCCAAGTCATCTTTGCCAGCGGTCAAGGCCAAGGAGCCAGCACCAGCCTCAGCCTGCCCGCTGGACGCTTCCTGGGTTGGTACATCATCCAAAACGCCTCCACTGCTGACTTTGTGTTGCGGAACCTAGCCAACCGCCGCGATGCGACTCCCCTTGCTTTCTTCTCCTTCCTTGCCGCGAACCCGGATGGTGTTGACCACTTCCGTCGCGTCTCCGCCACCGAGTTTGCCTTCGAGGACTTGACCGGGAGTGGCGATCGAGACTTCAACGATGTTGTGTTCCGGGTGAGCCTGTAGGCTGTCTAAGGGCAAGAACTCTATGCCCCTGACATATTCGAGAATCAGGGAGTTTAACCACCGGCCACCTTGTCCCCACCCTTTTAGACCGAGAAGTCTGGTATCAAGCAATAGAAACTTGTAACCCCTATAACCCTTGTAGTTGATCCGGATCAATACCCTGTGCTCTCAATAGAGCCTCTAACCGTTCGGCTCGTTGCTTTGCCTGCTCCTTTGCAAGCCGCTCTTGGGCTGCGGTCTGCTGTGCTTGCTCCTTCGCCTGCCGTTCTGCCTCCTCTGGCAAGGGAATCAGTTGCCCCTCAGCCGTGAACCAGCGCAACTGGCGTTCATGCATCCCTAGGTATAACCCAAGCTGGGCGCTCCACAGCCACCCGGTCTCGGTAGCTGCGATGGCCTCGTACCGTCCGTTGACTAGATGAAATCCAGCAAACTCTAGGGTCTCTGGATGGAACCAGAAGTAGTCGGGTACGCGCCAGATGTCTTGGTATAGGTCCTTCTTGGCTCCTTTGTCCACTTGGGCGGTGGAGTTGGAGAGGAGTTCAATTACCACGTTGGGGTATTTGCCCCCTTCTTCCCAAACTGTCCAACTGCGTCGATCACGCTTTTCCACATCCAGCACTACAAATACATCTGGCCCCCGGAAGTCCCGGCTCTTCAGTTGCTGTTGGTTGTAGTAGACGGTCAGGTTGCCGGAGATGTAGAAGTTGGGACGATCGCGCCACCAGTAGTTGAGCAGGCGAATTAACAGGTCAATCTGGTTGCGGTGCAGGTCGGTTTCCAAGGGGGGTTCATCGCTGTAGAGGTTGGTGGGCAATGCGAGGACATCTGGGGTGGATTCGCTGGATAGGTCACT
>JANWZG010000107.1 GCA_025054735.1 Cyanobacteriota bacterium
TGGCCGTAAACAAGATCCCTTTGATTTTGTGTTGTGGAAGGGAGCTAAACCCGGAGAGCCAGCGTGGGAGTCACCATGGGGCAAAGGACGGCCTGGTTGGCATATTGAATGTTCAGCGATGGTGCGTCAGACCTTGGGCGATCGCATTGATATTCACACCGGCGGGGCTGATTTGGTATTTCCTCACCACGAGAACGAAATTGCTCAATCAGAGGCAGTGACTGGGGTGCCCCTAGCTAACTACTGGCTCCACAATGGCATGGTCAATGTCGGTGGTGAGAAAATGTCGAAGTCGTTGGGCAACTTCACTACCATTCGGCAGCTTCTAGCGTCTGGTGTGGATCCCATGGTATTGCGACTGTTCATTCTTCAGGCACAGTACCGAAAACCGATCGACTTTACCGATGATGCAATTGCCTCCGCTCGTCATGCTTGGGAAACTCTAAATGAAGGTTTGTTACTAGGGATTAACCATGGTAAGGCTTTAGGCTGGCTGGATGCAGAGGATCCAGCACTTATGGATCCATCTGCTATGCATATTGATCGAAATAGTGACACTGTGCGGCGATTCCAGACAGCCATGGATGATGACCTGAATACCCCTGCTGCTCTGGCTGTGCTATTTGAATTGGCTAAGGACTTGCGTCGTCAGGGTAACATGATTGTCCACAATGGCAAGCCCGATGCCAATCCCCAAGACTTGCGCCAGCAGTGGCAGACCCTAGTGGTATTGGCTGAAGTCCTAGGACTGCGAGCATCTGTGCCCACGATCGCAAACAATACAGGGCTGACCGATGCCGAGGTAGAGGCTCTAGTTCAGGAGCGCCGAGTTGCTCGATCTGCCAAAAATTGGGCAGAGAGTGATCGCATTCGAGATTTGCTACAAGCCCAGGGCATTACCCTAATCGACAAACCCGGTGGCGTTACCCTTTGGCACCGATGAGCCAGGCTTGTTGCCAGGAGTTGCCCATGGTTGATCCCCACACGCCAGATCCCTATCCCACGACACTTTACCTCAGCCCAGAGAAGGATGATCTCTATGCACAGGGGCAGTGGCCAAAGCCATTTGTCTTTAATGATGAGGTGGCACGAGTATTTGATGATATGGTGTCGCGATCGATACCCCTGTATCGAGAAGTAGTAACCTGTGCAGCCCTATGGAGCAAAACCTACTACCAACCCGGTACTCGGCTCATTGATATTGGTTGCTCTACAGGCACCCTGCTAGAACTGCTAGGGCGCTGTTTACCACCGCCAGCAAACTTAGTCGGCATTGACAACTCCTTGGCGATGATTAACCGTGCCCAAGAAAAACTAAAACATATTCAGTCGCACCATCAGGTGGAATTGCTGTGTCAGTCTGCTGATGAGGTCGCCATTACCAATAGCAGTGTCGTGATTCTCAACTACATTCTGCAATTTTTGCCCCTGCAACAGCGACAACGCCTACTGCGATCGATCCACCAGGGGCTAGTGCCGGGAGGGATCCTATTTCTGAGTGAAAAAGTCATCTCTCCCCATCCCCATATTCAAGAAACAGTGACTCGTCACTACGAAGCCTTTAAGGCTCACAATGGCTATGCCCAGACAGAAATTGAGCGTAAAAAAGAGGCTCTAGAGCAGGTCTTGGTGCCCTTAACAGAAGCTCAGCAAGTGCAAATGCTGTTAGAGAGTGGTTTTTCCCACGTGGAATCAGTCATCAAACTGCACAACTTCGTGTCTTGGGTAGCCCTAGTATAGGCAGTCTATTATGGATCCGGATGTTGGTTATTACCCTCCCGACTACTTACACGACTACGGCGCAGTGCTAGCGGCTGAGGAAATCGTTACAATTCGGCAAGAGCGGAACGATCGCCTACATCATCCTAGTGTCAAACCCTATCGAGAGGCTGTGCGATCGCTCCAGACCCTGCGGGCTGAATTACCTACTCCCATCCCTTGGGACTTCACTGGGGATGTAGTCACCATCGGGTGGCCCCACGCTTTATCCCCAATCCAGTCCCAACAGCTTATGCAGATACTCCAAACCTTTTGTCCTTGGAAGAAGGGACCATTTAATTTTTTTGGGATCACGATCGATGCTGAGTGGCGCTCTGATCAAAAGTGGGCACGCCTGCTGCCCCACATTCACCCGCTGGCCCAACGGCGAATTGCAGATATTGGTTGCCATAACGGTTACTTTATGTGCCGAATGCTCCCCCAACAGCCATCCCTAGTGATCGGCTTTGAACCCGTTGCCAAGCATTTTTGGAATTTCCAACTCGTTCAAACCCTGGTCCGTCACGATACCCTAGCGTTTGAGTTGCTAGGCATTGAGCACATTCACCTTTATCCTCAATTTTTTGACACTATCTTCTGCCTAGGTATTCTCTATCACCATTCGGATCCAATTGGTCTATTACGTAAACTTCACTATGCCCTTGCTCCCAAGGGAGAACTAGTCATTGATTGCCAAGGAATTCCCGGTGATTTGCCAATCGCCCTCACACCCCGCCAGCGCTATGCTCACGCACGGGGCATCTGGTTCTTGCCTACCCAGTCCTGCTTAGAACATTGGCTGATCCGTGCTGGGTTTACCCAACTGCGCTGCATCTATGCTGCTCCCCTAGCACCCTCTGAACAACGCCGTACCCCCTGGGCTGATATTCAAAGTCTTCAGGACTTTTTGGATCCTAACAATCCAACCTTGACGATCGAAGGTTATCCTGCTCCTTGGCGATACTACATGCTTGCTTACAAAGGATGATGGACATCCCACTAGCTCTTGATCGCGGTTGCTCAGCGGACAATTGATCAGTAGACAATGATGAAGACGTTGATACTTGAGAAGCCTATTTCATGAGCTACTATAACCCTGCCCATTTACCCAACTTTGGTGCGATCGGCGATGGCAACCCCGAACTTGCTCAAAAATTCTTCACCTACTACAAGGCGGTTTTTGCTGACGGTGCCCTCTCAGCTAGAGAAAAAGCCCTAATTGCTTTAGCTGTTTCCCATGCTGTGCAGTGTCCCTACTGCATCGATGCCTATAGTCATGAATGCTTGCAACAAGGGGCAGACTTGGAACAAATGACCGAGGCTGTGCACGTGGCAACTGCCATTCGAGGCGGGGCTACTCTCATCCATGGCTTGCAAATGCTTGATCATGTGCAGCAAGTAGGGATGTGACAATGCCCATATCAACACAGTCCCTCAATGCTGAATAGCCAACGCCTTCAGCATCCTAGACAACTTTGGTGTCACAATAATTCATAGCCAGCAATGGTAATCAACCGTAACAAAATCAACCCTTAACAACCAACCCCCAACAATTACTAACAACAATGATGACTGCAATTTGTCTGCGGAATGTCTGCAAAATGTATGGCGATCGTCCAGTGGTCAATGACCTATCCCTAGACATTCCCCAAGGCGAAATGTTTGCCCTGCTAGGCCCTAATGGTGCTGGGAAATCTACTACGATTCGGATGCTAACCACCCTTACTCGCCCTACTCGTGGTCAGGTAGCTGTATGTGGTTATGATGTTGTGCGCCAAGCTCAAGCCGTAAAGCGCTGCATTGGCGTTGTTTTGCAAACCGTCAGCCTCGATGGAGACCTAACACTGTGGGAAACTTTAGAGTTGCACGGACGACTGCATCATCTGCCCAACCCCCATCGCCAGAACCAAATTAATCACTGGTTGGACTATATGGAACTGAGCGATCGCCGTGACAACCTTGTGCGCACCCTCTCTGGTGGCATGAAGCGCCGTCTTCAGATTGCACGAGCGTTACTGCACCAGCCAGAAATTCTGTTTCTTGACGAGCCAACCGTTGGCCTGGATCCCCAAACTCGTCGCCGTCTTTGGGAAGTCATCCAAGATTTGAACCGCCAGGGCATGACCATTTTGCTCACTACCCACTACATGGATGAAGTGGAATACCTCTGTGATCCCACCCTCACTGGCTCAACGATCCCCAGTCGGGTTGGCATTATGGATATGGGTAGACTGATTGAGTTAGGCACACTGACAGAGTTGCGCCATAACTACGGTCGAGGTTTGGTAATGAAGCAAGAGGCAGGACAATGGCACTATATCTTTTTCCCTGAACTAGAGGATGCCAATGCCTTTCTGGAGCAACAACCATCTCGCACTGGGATGATGGCACGTCCATCTAATCTAGAAGATATCTTTGTGGAGTTGACTGGACGCAAACTAGATTGAGTATAGATTGAGTAACTGGCAATTGATTAACTGGCAGGTTTGACATCGTTACCAACCCGGATTGTCAGGTCAGATTCTAGATCACCAGTAGAGTCTAGCTGTAGCTGCCCAAAGCCTAGCATTTGACGTAGAGCATCGGCAGCTTGCTGATCTCCTCTTTGCACAACGATTTGACTCTGACGCTGGGGATCTGGCCAGTCTTCAATCAAGTAAACATTACGGAATCCACGGGCTTGCAAGTAGTCAACTATCTCCCGCCCTAGATGGGGTTGGTTGGAGGCATTCTGAACAGCAATACGCAGATCTCGTAGTTGAGTTGCCTGTTCAGTAGCAGTACCTGTCTTAACATTGAAGTATTGGGATAAGACGCGATCGCGAGCCTCTGGATCCATAATCCAGTAGCTTTCGGTATATTCCTCAGGCTGACTAAATCGGCCTGGAAGGAGCACCATCTTGAAGTTAGTCTGATCTAGACTCAGCCCAAAGTTAGCCAATGCCAGCATCTCTTCCAGCGTCAAATTCGTGTCGATGTATTTCGACATGACGTTAAGAATTTGTGGAATTTTGGGCACCACTGTTGGACTAGTCAGGCGCTTCTTCAATGCTGTCATCAAAAACTGTTGACGTTGCACTCGTCCAACATCGCCGTAGGCATCATGGCGAAACCTAGCAAACTGCTCAGCTTGCTCTCCGTTTAGAGTTTGCCAACCCTGTGCTAAGTCGATATGCAGTTTCTGGGTGAAATCGTCATACTTCATAGGGTAGGGTACATAGACATCGATGCCTCCCAACAGGTCTACTAGCTCTCGAAAGGCATCGGTGCTGACGCGGACATAGCGATCAATTTTGACTCCCCCCAGTGTCGTGCTAACAACCTTGGCAGATAGAGCTGGCCCTCCGATAGCGTTGGCACGATTAATTTTCATAGCTCCAGCACTCACCACGTCTGGAGGTAAAGTTGGTGGCAAATCGGCTGGGTTGATGGCCTCTAGCTCTACACGGGTATCACGAGGAATTGACAACAGATTAACAACTTTTGTCTGGGGATCAAGGTGTACGAGCAGCATAGTGTCACTACGCCCAGAGAACACATTCTGCGTAGATGGATTTCCATCTAACACAGCATCTGTACCCATGACTAGAATTGTCACTGGACGAGAAACATAGTACTTAAAGCCGCTTCTCCACAGAGAGACAATTGACGACGGGTGATCCTGCATGTCAGGTGCTGATGGATTCCCTGATAAGGCCGTTGATGACAGGGGGATTACAAAGGCAATAACAGCTCCCACGATCGCTGAGGTTACAGTCGTGGCCCCAAACACTAGGCTCCAGAAGGCAACCTTAGCAATAGTTGGTTTCTGTTTCTGGGCAGTGCCTAGAGTATGTCTAGAATCGCTATCAATTGATGATGTCGGTGATGATGTCGGCGTAGAGGGTATGGCCTGCATCCGCTGGGTAGTAGTAGAGGCTGTGTTATCCGTGGATATGGCTGGTACCGAGTAGGTATGCTTCATAGGAGCAGAGCTAGCAGGCTGAATCGACTCCTTATGATACGCTTGTGGATCAGCATTATCCGCATCCGCAGCAAAGTTCTCTGAACCTGCTTGATCTGAAGCTACTCGCTCAAGAGACTGATTCAACACAAATGGCACTCCTCTTTATCTGTTACTACTTTCAACCACCACACACTGACAAGAGTTCAAAACTGCACCTCAAAGCTGCAATTAAAAGCTGCAATTAAGAGTCTTGTAATGTAAACAAAATTTACGCGATTATATCCCCAGAGTCTACATCATTCCTATGACATCATCGCTGATTCCCATCATTTTGGCTGGCGGCAAAGGTGAACGATTCTGGCCCCTGAGCCGTCATCATCGGCCCAAGCAGTTTCTCTGCCTAGATGGTAGCGATCGCACTCTGCTCCAGATGACTGCTGATCGCCTCGTGGCAACCACTGGTGACTGGAAAACCATCTGGGTGATTACCACCGCTCACTTGGCAGCGGGCGTGCAATACCAACTACCTAACTTGCCTATAGACAATATCTTGGTAGAACCCGAAGGCCGTGACACAGCCCCTGCTGTTGCCTGGGCAACCTTGGAAATTGCTCGTCGTTACGGTGAGAATACTGTGCTAGGCTTTTTTTCGGCTGATCACTGGATTGCTGAACAGGATTTATTCATCCAAACTGTGCAGGCAGCCGTCGAGTTGACCAGTCAAGCATCGGCGATCGCCACCTTGGGGATCAAACCCACCTACCCTGCGATTGGTTATGGCTACATTGAGCATGGAGAAGCTATAGGCACCTTTGCTGGGATGCCTGCCTATCGGGTCAGCCGATTTACTGAGAAGCCTGATCGCGCTACTGCCGAGAACTTTCTCGCCACAGGACGCTTTAGCTGGAATGCGGGCATGTTTATTTTCCGTGCTGCCACTACGATCGCAGAACTCCACACTTATGCCCCCGAACTCATTCAACCTCTAGAGCAACAGGGTGTTGCTGCCTATCCATCGCTGCCCAAGATCAGCATTGACTATGCCCTGATGGAAAAAACCCAAAAAGCTTGCGTGGTACCAGTGGCCTTTAATTGGGATGATTTGGGAGACTGGAATGCAATTGAACGCCTATTGAAAGGAGACCAACTTAATGTTGAACTAGCTAGTCATATCGGCTTGGATACAAAAGACTCCATCTTTTATGCAGAGAATCGGGATGAGCTGATTGTGACGATCGGTCTAGAAGATGTCGTAGTCGTTCGCGACGGTAACGCCACCTTAATCGTGAAAAAAGAGCGCACTCAAGATATTAAAAAGGTACTCAAGGCTATTCAACAAAACCCTCGCTTCGAGGGGTTATTGTGAGCAATCCTTGACCGGTAACCAGCCAGTTGGTAGGAATTACACCTAATGACCTTGCCAATAGTCGATTTTAGTTCCGTCCCCAGCGGAAAACGGTTGCACCCCAGGTTAAACCAGCCCCAAACCCAGCACAGGCGATAACATCACCGGGCTTAATATTGCCCTGACGCACTTCTGGATCCAATGCCAGGGGAATGGAGGCGGCTGAGGTGTTGCCATAGTGAGCCAGGTTGCTGATGACCTTTTCTCTAGGGATGCCTAGGCGATCGGCAACTGCATCTAGAATGCGCTGGTTTGCTTGATGCAGTAGCAGCCAGTCTACTTGGGCGGCGGTAATCCCAGCTCGATACAATGCTTTTTCGATCACTTCGGGCACTTGTTTCACAGCAAAGCGATACACTTCTTGTCCGTTCATGGTGACAGGTTGATAGGTGCCTTGGGCGATCGTAACTCCAGCGCCAATCTCCGTTGCTGTCGGCTGATAGGCTAGGTTTAAGCAGTCGTTAAGTGTACCGTCACTGCGTAGCTCAAAGCTCAGGAGGTGATTAGTTGCGTGAGCCTGTAGCACCATTGCCCCAGCGCCATCCCCAAACAAAATACAAGTGCGGCGATCGTGCCAATCAGTCCATCTTGACAGCACATCCGCACCAATCAAAAGTACAGTTTGGTAGGCACCTGTGTGAATAAACTGGGCTGCGGTCACCATGCCAAAGACAAACCCAGAGCAGGCAGCCGTGATATCAAATGCTACAGCTCTGTTGGCTCCCAAGGCGGTTTGTACGCGGCAGGCACTACCAAACAAGTCATCACTAGTAGAAGTTGCCAAAATCATTAAATCAACATCCGCAGGATCAACCCCCGCCATTTCCAGGGCATAAGCACCAGCCACCGTTGCCAAGGTGGTCACCGATTCGTTGACACTTGCTAGTCGCCGTTGCCGAATTCCCGTTCGACTAGAAATCCACTCATCGTTGGTATCAACTATTTGGCTTAAACCTTCATTATCAAGGATAGTAGCAGGGACTGCGGATCCAATCCCCGTAATAGCGACTCCTGCGTGTTGGTGTTTCAAAGTAATCTTGTCCTTATCTGTACCCGAAACTATTGGCAATTCCTAGGATTGCTTGCCGACCATAGCCTGCTGCGCCATATTGATACGGTCTAACACGGTATGGTCAACGGCTTCCTTCGCCAAGCGCACAGCATTGAATACAGTGGGAGCTTGGGAACTACCATGACCAATGATACAGATTCCATCGACCCCTAACAACAAGGCTCCACCATGCTCAGCATGATCAATTCTCTGGCGAATCCGCCGTAGGTTTGGCTTCAGGAGGGTTGTGCCTAGCTTACCGTGCATACCCCGCGGCAACTCTTGCCGCAGAATCTGTAACAATACATCACCAACCGCCTCAGCAAACTTTAGTAACACATTGCCCACAAAGCCATCACACACAACCACATCAAAGCGGCCAGACAACACATCTCGCCCTTCAGCATTACCGATGAAGCTAATATGGGGGTTCTCAGACAAAAGCTGGTGAGCGCGGATAGCAACATCATTGCCTTTGGTAGACTCTTCACCGATATTTAGCAGGCCGACCTTAGGTTCCTCTGTGCCCATCACATATTGGCTATAAATGCTGCCCATCACAGCAAATTGCTCTAAAAACTGAGGACGGCAGTCAACATTAGCGCCAACATCCAATATCAACACAGACTTGCCAGCCATCAATGTTGGAAAGACAGCCGCGATCGCTGGCCGCTCAATTCCTTTCAAGCGTCCTAACCGCAGTAGAGCCGCTGCCATGGCTGCTCCAGAATGACCTGCCGAAACCACAGCATCAGCCCGCTTTTCCTTCACTAGTTGCATAGCCACATTAATTGACGCATTAGGCTTGCGCCGCAGAGCCACCAGTGGCTCTTCTTCCATCTCTACCACGCCTTCAGCGGGCACAATTTCCATCGGTTGCGAACTGGTGTGTTTCCTGAGTTCCGTGGTGATTTGGTCAGGATCGCCAACAAGAATCACCTCGGCATCCAGTTCTTCGTGCGCTCTCAGCGCCCCAGCGACAATCTCAGCAGGGGCATGATCCCCGCCCATTGCATCGATCGCAATTCTTGCTCGAGTTACAGCCATTGAGCCTACGTAGAGAAACATTACAGATATTATCAGGTTAGTAACCACAACGTATGAGGCACTTTTCCTGGTTTAAGCTTTGTTAAGCCAATATCAGTATCCCATAGGGTGACAGTTTCCTGACCAGTTCCTGACCAAGAAGGCTAAATGACTGCCATCAGTTTTGCATCCCATTTGCTGACAGAAACCTCAACTAGGCCAATTGATAAAGGTCAGAATACTCAGTAATCAGCTCATCCTGCGTTAGACTGTCAGTCTCATCTTGGGGCGACCAAATGACCTCAAAGACTAGGAGATAGTCGGGTTTGAACGTTGTTAGCATCTTTAAGGCTGATACTAATTCCGCCTCCGTCTGCACATTGCTAAACAGTGGCTTGTCGTGGGCAGTTCCCACCAACAGCGTTACCACAATGTAGGAAGCAGGACCATCAGTTTCATTAAGATGAGCTGTGCGTTTCTTGACCTTTCCGCCTACGTTGGTCAAGGTTTCTGCACTTAGCTTGCTCCGCTCTGCAAGGGAGAATTCATCAAATATTCGCTCTGCCTCTTCTCTAGTTTTCACCGTTTGGGAACTACCCCGGACATGGGTCCAACTAGACTGAGTACGCAATAGCACTAGCACTACGTCCTGAAGATGCTGCGACAATCCTTCAGCGGTGGATAAATCTGCATCTGCTACCAGTTGAGAAAGCTCTCGCTGAACGTTGCTAGCGATCGCCAACAGGGCTACTTGCAGGCGGGTGATAGTAATAATGTCATTATTGATCTCTCGCCATATCGCCTTTTCCCGTTGATTCATCCCCTTAGTCGGATCCGCTGCTTTGGCACTAGCAAGATTTGCAAAAAATGATTGCAGGATCCCGGCTAAAACGATTAGTCCTACAATCAACACAACTAGCAAGACCAACCCCACTAGAACACCATTGCCCCCAGACTCTGAACGCACAGAACTCTGGGAAGGGGCATAGGCTGGTGGTGGAACATAAACAGGAGCAGGAACGTAAACGGGGTTTTGGTTTTGGTAAGAAGGCTGGGATGGACGATTGTAGTAGGGTTGAGATGGGCGACTATAGGAAGGCTGGGATGGACGATTGTAGGAAGGCTGAGATAGACGACTGTTGGAGGGACTAGTGGAT
>JANWZG010000108.1 GCA_025054735.1 Cyanobacteriota bacterium
CCAGTAAGGTCACGGGCAGACGACCCGTTGATAGGCGCTAGATGGAAGTGTGGTAACACATGCAGTCGAGGCGTACTAACAGACCGAGGGCTTGACCTCAAGGGATAGGTGGTCGTGATGGTGACTGACTGGTAGCTATGCAGCCTTCTGGGTGATGTCAATGCGAGTGTTGTCTTCCTGGTGTCTATGGCGATGTGGCCCCACACTCATCCATCCCGAACTGAGTGGTGAAACGCATCTGCGGCGACGATAGTTGGACGGTGACGTCCTGCGAACCTAGCGCGATGCCAGGGTAAGTTTAGTGACCAGTCTCTTGCTCTTGCGGTGGGAGGCTGGTTATTTTTTGGCTTTGTTTCATCTAGGTTGGCGCTCTGCTGATAGCGAGTTTTTTCTGTTACTGGTGAGGTGGTTGGCAGAGAAATTGTGCTTGCTAATGTTATGTGCTGTTGTATTCTTGCGTTCGATTACATTTCTTGCTTGCCGATTTTGGTTTGGTGTGAGTAGTGCGCCAACTCGTTAACAGTGGCAAATTTAGAGCTGCATTCCCTAATAAGGCCGCTTTTCTTCTGAAGGAGTAACTTTGCTGGTTATTCACTCCTCCATACTATGGCTATGGATAGCTTGTAGTAGGAACTTAATTCTACGAACTAATGGGTTATGTCACTGGCTTTTGGAGAATTGGTATTAGATTTCTGGTGTTGGATGGTCTGACCAACGACTTTTTTGGCAACGGGATCTGGAGGAATCATGGTTATAAACACAGTTCCTTGGTACTTGAGATGCGCTTACTCTGTTATGGAACTGGTGTAGACATTAAGAAATACGGCAAGGGGCGATCGCGGTTCCAACAACACAGTATGGTTTTGTAAAGGAGTAGACTTGACTAAATTCACTATGTCCCAACCTACGATTGAATCCATCCTGCACGAAGAGCGTCTGTTCACCCCTCCAGCCGCATTTGCTCAAGCTGCTCGCATTAAGTCCTTAGCAGATTATGAGGCTTTATATCAACGGGCGGCGGCTGACCCGGAGGCATTTTGGGCAGAGCTGGCACACCAAGAATTGCACTGGTTTCAGCCCTGGGACAAGGTGCTGGATTGGAACCCACCCTTTGCTAAGTGGTTTGTCAATGGCAAGATTAACATTTCCTACAACTGCCTTGATCGCCATCTGACCACGTGGCGGCGTAACAAAGCCGCGCTGATTTGGGAAGGGGAACCGGGTGACTCTCGCACCCTTACCTATGCCCAACTGCACCGAGAAGTATGCCAATTTGCCAATGCTCTAAAGCAACTGGGTATCAGTAAGGGCGATCGCGTGGGTATCTACATGCCCATGATTCCTGAAGCTGTGATTGCTATGCTTGCTTGTGCCCGCATTGGTGCGCCCCATTCTGTTGTTTTTGGTGGTTTCAGTGCAGAAGCGTTGCGCGATCGCCTGATCGATGCCCAAGCAAAGCTAGTGATCACTGCCGATGGAGGTTGGCGCAAGGATGCGATCGTCCCCCTAAAGGATCAAGTAGATAAGGCTCTAGCCGATGGCACTGTCACCACTGTCAGCAACGTACTGGTTGTGCAACGTACCCGGCAACCCATTGCTATGCAAGCAGGCCGTGACCATTGGTGGCATGACATGCAACCAGGGCTATCTGCCGACTGTCCTGCTGAACCGATGGATAGCGAAGATTTGCTGTTCATCCTCTACACCTCTGGCAGTACTGGTAAGCCCAAGGGTGTTGTTCACACGACAGGTGGCTACAACCTCTATACCCACATAACCACCCAGTGGATCTTTGACCTCCGTGATGAGGATGTCTATTGGTGCACTGCCGATGTCGGCTGGATTACCGGACACAGCTATATTGTCTATGGCCCGCTCTCCAACGGAGCCACCAGTCTGATCTATGAAGGAGCACCTCGTCCCTCTAATCCTGGTTGTTTTTGGGATGTGATTGAAAAGTATGGGGTGAATATTTTCTACACTGCTCCCACTGCTATCCGCGCCTTTATTCGCATGGGAGATCATTTGCCCCAAGCCCGCAACCTGTCATCGTTGCGCCTGTTGGGTACTGTGGGTGAACCGATTAACCCTGAAGCCTGGATGTGGTATCACCGGGTAATTGGCGGTGAACGCTGCCCGATCGTTGACACCTGGTGGCAGACAGAAACTGGCGGCATCATGATTACTCCTCTACCTGGAGCTATCCCTACTAAGCCAGGATCGGCAACTCGTCCCTTCCCCGGCATTCTGGCTGATGTAGTAGATCTAGAGGGCAATTCTGTTCCTGACAATGAAGGGGGCTACCTTGTTGTGCGTTATCCCTGGCCTTCTATGATGCGCACGGTTTACGGGGATGACGATCGCTTCCGCCGCACCTATTGGGAGCATATTCCTCCTAAGGATGGCAACTACTTGTACTTTGCGGGAGATGGTGCTCGTCGAGATCGTGATGGTTACTTCTGGGTGATGGGGCGCGTCGATGATGTCATTAGTGTGGCTGGTCACCGCTTGGGGACAATGGAAATTGAGTCAGCATTGGTGTCTCACCCAGCCGTAGCCGAAGCTGCCGTCGTAGGCAAGCCCGACGACATTAAAGGGGAAGAAATTGTTGCCTTTGTCACCCTAGAGAGTGGCTCCACCCCTAGCGATGATCTCGTGAAGGCCCTGAAGCAACATGTCGTCAACGAGATTGGGGCAATCGCTCGACCTGGTGAAATCCGCTTTACTGATGCCCTGCCTAAAACTCGATCGGGCAAAATCATGCGCCGCCTCCTACGTTCCCTCGCTGCAGGTCAAGAAGTCTCTGGTGACACCTCCACCCTCGAAGACCGCTCTGTTCTTGACAAACTGCGAGAAGGTGCATAGGTGATTTCTACTACCAAAACACCCAACACGACACAGGTGCTTTATCAGTGAACATATCAAAGCTGCGTGAATTGAGAAATAAAATGGCGTTATTGCATGAAGGGGAGTTGCGGGCAGGAGAGACATGGTAGATTTCAGTCACCACACATCCAACCTGCCATGACGACTCAATAGCGCATTCGCAACTGATTCGAGCATAACGCTGGCTTGAAGGCTAGAGGAAGCCTCACCTTCTGGATTGAGGAGTCCGTTCTGGAGCGGTGGGTGGTTGAGGATTTGAGCAGCAAGCCAGGTGCGTTTATCCTCTACAGCGATTTGGCCATTTGACAATGGCAACGGCCAAAGCCGTCGATGGGGTAGTTGGGCGGCAGTGCCAGGGGTTTCTCGAATCGATGCTCCAGTGGTGGATGCGACGGGGGTGAACGTCTATGGTGAAGGGGAATGGAAACCGCGACAACATGGCATCAGCAAACGTCGCACTTGGTGCAAGCTGCATCTGGGAGTTGATGAGGCAACTGGCGAAATTGTGGCCATGGTGGTGACGACGAATGATGTGGCAGATGGTGAAGTGTTCCCAGACATTCTGGAGCCGATTGAGGATGAGATGGAGCAGGTCTCGACCGATGGGGCTTACGACCACCGCCACTGCTATGACGAGATTGCTGCCAGAGGCGCGAAAGCGGTGATTCCACTGCGCAAGGATGCTCAGATCTGGCGGCATGGCCATCGCCAAGGCAAACCCCATGCCAGAGATGAGCATCTGTGCTACATTCGCAACCATGGGCGCAAACGTTGGAAGCGGGAGAGAGGCTATCATTGCCGCTCGATTGCCGAAACCACGATGTTTCGGCTTAGGGCGATCTTTGGTGGCAAGCTGAGTGGGTGTCAATTTGACCATCAAGCGGTGGAATGGTTTATCCAATGGGCTGCACTTAACCGGATGATTCAGAGCGCTAAACCCGATAGCTACGAGGTTGAAGCTTAATATCAGGACGACCTCAGGGCAGACTGACCGTTCTTTGATTCATGCAACAAAGCCATTACAAGTTAGTGGTTAACTAAGTCTTGAGTCGAGATCATCACGAGGCAACTCAATCAGGAATTGTGTTCTTCCGGGCCTTGACTGACAGGTAAGTTGTCCGTGGTGTTTTTGGGTAATAATCTGATAGCTAATGGAAAGACCTAGGCCAGTGCCTTTGCCTACGGGTTTAGTTGTAAAAAAGGGATCAAATAGTCGTTTTTGCACCTCTGTTGTGATTCCAGGGCCATTATCTCGAATAGCAACCTGAACCCAGCGATCAGTGCAACTAGTTTGAATTTCAATGTGAGGGTCTGGCAGATTATCCTTGACCATTGCTTCTTCTAGGGCATCAATGGCATTGGCGAGGATATTCATAAATACTTGATTAATGTCCCCAGCGTAGCAGGTTACGGGGGGAATATCCCCATATTGACGGGAGACTTTAATGGCCGATCGCTGACCCTGGGCGCGTAACCGATGATCTAGGATGATCAAGGTACTGTCCAACCCCTGATGTAAATCTACCGACTTGATGGCAGACTCGTTCATACGCGAGAACTGCTTGAGGCTGCTGACGATCGTTGTGATGCGTTGTGAGCCATGTTCCATAGATGCTAATGCACTAGGCAGGTCTTCCCTGAGGAAATCAAAATCAATGTCCTGAAGATAGGCTTGAATAGCTGGAGTAGGTTGAGGCAACGCTTGTTGGTATAGATCAACCAGAGTTATCAAATCCCGAACATATCCCCTTGCATGTTCAATATTGGCATGGATAAAGTTGACAGGGTTATTGATTTCATGGGCAACACCCGCAACCATTTGACCCAAACTGGCCATCTTTTCGGTTTGAATAAGTGTTGGTACCTGCTGTAACCGCGCTAGTGACTCTTCAGCTTTTTGTTTTGCGTAGCTCAACTCCTGCCTTGAACGAATTAAATGCTTGAGGGTTTGGTGATAGGTTGTGACACTGAAGAGCACAAAAAACGCACCCCCAAAGAAAACAACCCCCATGAGAAGAGTGATTAGACTGGTACTTTGGCTCCAAGTTAACCAAGCTGCCAATGAATAGCCTCCTAGAAACATGATCATGAGGGAATAGAGAATCTTCCAGTTGCGAGGAATGTCTTCAGGGGAGAAGAGACGAAGGAGTTGCTGCGTTTTTCGGATGGACACCGTCATCGTAATTGTCCCCCCTACAATCAAAAATGTAGGTACCTCCTTAGAGAATAGGATTTCCATGATACTTGTACTAATCCAGTTAACAGTGTTACAGAGTTGAAATCCGTGAGAACTATAGGCGTTTGGTAACTGCTCAATATGCCCCACTCTCCAGCAGGTAAGCTAACCTCCCGGTTGGATAGACTTAGGGTGTTTTACTCTCTATCCGGGGGAAAGGCTTCAACTCAGCTTCCTGCTTGCATTTGGCATGTTTGTAGGCTGGGGTGCTTTAGCATTACAGTGCATTGTGCTCAATTTCCCAGACAACGATAGTGCGCATTCCCTGATGCAACGCCATTTATAGCGGCTCCATAGCTGATTAGTGCTAGCTTAAGCTCTGAGTGACAGAACTATGCCTAGTGCAGCCAAGGCTTGACAACTTCCCTGAAAGCAGGTGTTGGCCTAATCATCTTTGAGCATTTTTGATTATCAGCCGCCGTGGGAACATTTGATGTGATAGGACGCACGCGCTTAATTCCTATTAGTCACACTGGTTGACCTAGCCCGATTTACATTCAGCGACGATCGTTCCTAGGCTGCTAGCCATGCAGTTGCAGGGCAGTTAGCGCAACAATTGGGTGGTTCTTTACGTCCAGATCTGGGTGCATTGCAGATTGCAGTAAAATCACAACCATCCACGGCTGTCCCGACTCTTGTATTCACTCTAAACCCTATGTTAAATCTCTTCTCTAGACTGTTTCGCTGCTCTAGCCGCCGCGTTGGCTACGGACTTTTAGCCACAATTACGGCCCTTGGTGTTTGGCTAGGGGCCATGGTTAAGACTCCTGCTCTTCCCATTGGTGATTTGATTTTCCAGGGGATCCAGATTATTCAACTGTCCAACATTTCCGATGAGCAAGAGGTAGCACTAGGCAGACAGATGGATAGCGCGGTCATGGCGAGGGAGTTTCGAGCCTATCGCAATGCAGACATCAATGCCTATGTGAATGATATTGGCCAGAAATTGGCGCGGCTGAGCGATCGCCCTAATCTTCCCTATACCTTTCGAGTCGTGGATGATCAGCAGGTCAATGCTTTTGCCACGATGGGTGGTTACGTGTACATAACGACAGGCTTGCTACGCACGGCTGATAACGAGGCGCAGCTTGCGGGCGTGATTGGGCATGAGATTGGTCACATCACGGGTCGTCACTTGATTGAGCAAATGAAGAATGATGCTATTTATCAAACTATTGCTACGGCTGCTGGGGTTAACCGAGATCAGATTGCAGCCTTAGGCATAGATTTGGCACTGCGTCGTCCCCGCTCCCGTGAGGATGAGTACGATGCCGATCGTCGTGGGTTGCAGTACATGGGTAGAGCAGGCTATGCCCAATCAGCAATGCCTGTATTTATGGCGAAATTGCAGAGCAGTCGCTCAGTACCCGATTTTCTCAGCACACATCCAGCTCCTGCTGATCGGGTTGCTGCTATTCGTCGTAACATTAACCCTTCCATGGCTAATGGTGCTGGCCTAGATGTAAATGCCTATCGCCGTCGTATCCGTCCGTTGGTCGGTGGTTAGGGACTCAACCTAATGTGGTCTGGGTAATTAGCCGTATAATTGAGCCTTGGTAGTCCCATAAACGGCAGGGAGGCATGATGGCTGTCACTAAGGAGCGCTGGCAGAAAGCTCAATCACTGGAATCTCAACTGTGGCATGGCCTGTCGACTGATATTCCATCGCTGCTAGGCATTCCTAGCGAGTATGTTCAACTGCAACGCCGGATTGGGGCTGATGTTATGCGAGACCTCTGTGACCATAAGGACATCTTAGAGATCGGTGTGGGGCCATTTGGCATTAGTCTGACCTCTATGTATCCTGGTAAGGCTCACATTAAGCGACTAGTAAAGGTGGAACCACTGCCGCGTATTTTGTTGACCGATTTGCAGGGTGAGGAGCGATCGCTGATTGAACCCCTCATTCACTGGCTACACGCCCTCAGCGAAGAGGGAGACTATGTGCAAGCACCTGGCGAAGCACTAGAGTATGACGCTGAATTTGACACCGTTATTACTGAGAATGTGTTGGATCACGTCTACGAACCAGAAAGCATTCTTCGTAATGCCTATCGAGCCTTGCGCCCAGGTGGAAAGATTCTGGTAGCAGTCAACTGTTTCTCGGTGTTGGGCTATCTTAAGTTTGAGTACATTACTCGCAACACTATGAAAGGCAGCATCTTGGTGGACTCTCACCCCCATTCTTTCTTGCCTAGCCATGTTCAGCGTATGATGGAACGCTGTGGATTCCGCAATATCCTTACTAAGGGCTTGCCTAGGAGCTGGTGGCGGCGCTTGGCTGGTTCAAGTTCAACGGCCTCGATGCCGATCTTTATCGGCTGTAAGTAAACATCTGTTGATCGACTCAAGCTGTTGCCAGCTATATCCCATGAACATCTTGATGTACTCTCCTCACTTTTATCCCAGTGTAGGTGGCACTGAGATGGTGATGCGGATTCTAGCCGAAGAGTTTGTCCGGCAAGGGCATCAAGTTGTGGTGCTGTCTCAGACCCCTGCGGGCGATGCACCGCCGTTGACCGTGCCCGTGGTGCGCCACCCTAACCTGAAAACCTTGGTGGGTTGGTTGCGTTGGTGTGATCTGTTTTTCCAAGGCAGTGTCAGCCTGAAAGGTGTTATCCCCCTGTTGTTAGTTCCTAAGCCGCTAGCGGTAACTCATCAGACTTGGTATCGGCGCTTGGACGGTCGCATTGGCTGGCAAGATCGGTTAAAGTACTGGGTGGCACGTCGAGCCATCAATGTTGCGCCTAGTCGGGCGATCGCTGCTAAGCTAGCTGCTCCTGTCGCGATCATTCCCAATCCCTACCGGGATGATTTGTTTGTCGAGATGCCACACATTCCCCGCAATCGAGATTTAATTTACGTAGGGCGACTTGTGTCAGATAAGGGGGTTGATTTGCTGGTGTCAGCACTAGCACGGCTGCGTTACCAAGGGATTATGCCTACCTTAACGATCGTTGGCAGCGGCCCTGAGGAAGTACCCCTGCGCCAACAGGCATTTGATTTGCAAGTTTTAGATCAAATTCAGTTTGTTGGGGTACAACAGGAACAAGCCTTAGTGCAACTACTCAACGCCCATAAAATTTTGGTGATACCATCGCGTTGGCAAGAGCCATTTGGCATTGTGGCCCCAGAGGGAATTGCCTGTGGATGTGTAGCTGTTGGCTCGGCTGGTGGTGGATTAAAGGATGCGATTGGGGCCTGTGGGGTGACGTTTCCCAATGAGGATGTGACTGAGTTGACTAATCAACTAGCGATGCTGTTAACACAACCTGATCGCCTAGCCAGTTATCGCTCGGCGGCACCTGAGCATTTAGCTCGTCACACAAGGGCAGCCGTAGCTACTGCCTACCTACAAACCTTTGAAGCAGCAATGGGGAGCCGAGCATGATTAAACTACTGGTTGCAGCGTTGGGCGCGATCGTCGTTATCTATCTGGCAGCAAGGGACTGGCGACGCTCGGTTAAGGCTGTCTTGCTGTTGGTGGTGCTAGAAGGTGCTCTGCGAAAGTGGATTTTGCCTCAAGCCAATGAGTTAATCTATTTCCTCAAGGATTTCATCATCATTGGAGCCTATTTGCGCTATTTCTTGTCCGATCGCGAGCGTCGTCCTATCTATCTCGATGTAGTCAGCGGATCCTTACTGCTAGTGTTGTGCTGGAGTCTGTATGAAGTTTTCAATCCAGCCTTGGGATCGCCTATACTCGGCATTTTTGGTCTCAGAAATTACCTAATCTATGTACCCATGATGTGGATGCTGCCCTCCTTGTTCCAGACAGAGCAGGAGTTGCAAGTCTATATACGCAATTACCTAATATCAATTATACCTGTAGGTCTGTTGGGCATGGTGCAGTATGTTAGTCCTAAGACTAGTTGGATTAATGCGTACGCTCCCAATGAGGGTGCAAATGAAGCGATCGCCACCTTTGGCAGTGCTGGCTTACAAACTGTGCGGATTACGGGTACGTTTTCTCACCTCAATACCTATCAGGGTTATCTGATTGTGTGCTTTGCCCTGTTGCTGCCTATGTTGACGCTCAAACAGTCCCAAAAGTGGCGCTGGCTGACGATCGTAGAGCTATTGCTACTTATGGTCAACACCATGATGACTGGATCCCGAACGGCGTTCCTGTCCCAAGGATTGATCCTGGGGGGATATTTGGTTCTAGGTTTCGTGACCCAATCCTCTAAAATGTCCTTCTGGTTGCAACAGGGGCTGCCATCTATGGGTATTGTAGGTATAGGGGTCATCCTTGGTTTTAGAGATGCGGTCGATCGCTTCTGGAAGCGAGTTTCCTACAGTCGAGACTTGGGATCACGAATTACCCAAAACTTCTATTTGCCGCCCGGTTTTTTATCAGGGAATAATTTAGATGGCTATGGAATTGGAGCAAACCACGGGGCGCGAGTCACGCTACAAAACTTGCTGGGGTTACCTCCTGGAAAGTTTCCTCCCCCGGTTGAGCCAGAAATTGCGCGGGTAGCCCTTGAGTTGGGGCCATTTGGATTCATTCTCTGGTATGGGTTCAGAGTTGTGCTCATCTTTAGCCTCTGGTTCACCATCTGGCGAGTCAGGCAATCCTTTTTACGTCAGTTGGCGATTATCGGATTTCTTACCCACATCGTCATGCTTTCTGGGCAGATGGTGTTTAATCATACCTTTGCTGTTTACTATTGGTTCATGGGGGGATTTATCTTCTTGCTCCCTCACCTAGAAGCCGTTGAGACCTGGCGACGTGACCAAGCGTTGTTGATGCAAGCGAATGCCCAAGCCAATCCCCAAACCTATATCCCTAGTGCACCCCACGGGCAACCCTAATGTTCGTAATGTTGCACTAGCGTTGGCTGAGGCAAACCTGTTGCACGAAGTCGTCACAACCTTGGCCATTAACCCAACAGGACGCTGGGTAGGGTGGCTGGGGCGGCTGCCGGGTGGCGATCGGCTTGCGGCTGAGTTGGGGCGACGGGACTGGCGGTTGCCCCCAGATGTCAGTATTCGTTCCTATCCTTGGCGAGAAGTAGGACGCATCTTGCTGGAGCGCACAGGCATTAGGCAACGCTTGGGATGGAGTGCCCAATCCCTGGCCGATCGGCTGTATGTATTCCTCGATCGCCAAGTTGCTGATCACCATTTGACGGGAATCCGGGCCGTTTATGCCTATGAAGACGGAGCAGCAGCAACCTTTATGCGGGCTAAGCAAGCA
>JANWZG010000109.1 GCA_025054735.1 Cyanobacteriota bacterium
ATGCGTGACATTTCTAGGACATCATTGATCAAACTCAGGAGATATTCACCACTACGATTGATAATCTCTAGAAATTTGCGCTGGTGTCTGCTTAAGGTAGCATCACGGGTTAACACTTGAGTAAAGCCTAGAATGGCATTTAATGGCGTGCGCAGTTCGTGACTCATTTTAGACAAAAACTCGCTCTTAGCCCGGCTGGCAATCTCTGCAGCCTCTTTTGCCTGCTGAAGAGATTTTTCTACTTGAGCACGATCGCGAATCTGTTGCTGCAACTCCTGGGTACGTTCTTGCACCTTCTCTTCTAGGGTTTGCGAATAGTCTTCTAGTTGCTCATAAAGGCGAGCATTTTCTAGAGAAATAGCGGCCTGTGAGCACAACAACCGCAGCACTTCTAGGCGATCAGGCGTAAATGCCCCTACGATCAGATCATTTTCTAGGTAAAAAATGCCAACTAACTTACCCTGATGTAAAAGGGGTAAACAGAGAATTGATCGGGGCTGATGTTGTTTGATGTACGGGTCTGTTAGCTTTAGAGGTGAATCTAGATCTTGACTATTACTAGCATCATCCAGAACAACATCGTCCTGGGTATTAGCTACATAACGAATCAAGGAAAGCGGCAACTGATCATCCGTGGCAACAACAGCAACTTGCTCTACCCTAGGGCCAGACTGTTCCAGGATACCCTTGATTTCAATGATGAACTGCTCGTTGTGTTCCGTTAGCAGATAGCCAACACAGGCACCTGCATTTTCCAAGACGATCGTCATAACGCGCTCCAGCAACCGAGATAACACAATTTCGCTCGACATGGCCTGAGCAGCCCTCATCACAGCAGCTAGGTCAAGGTTGTCGGTTGTCAGGGTTGGGGGCTTGCCAGCACTCAGAGTCTGCTTGGTATGATTCAGTAGTTCTGGATAGCGCTGTTCTAAGTCAGTAACTTTGGCCGTAGCCCCCCAGTGGCAATAGGCATGATAAGCATCTTGAAGGTAGGTACTAGCCGTGCTGGGTTGATTTTGATCTAGATAGAACAGTGCTGCGCGTTCCTGGGCAAGAGCGGCATCATGGTTATAGCCATGTTGATAGGCCAGCGCTACTGCACGATCATAGTGCTCAATAGCCTGTCGTTTGCGGTTGCGCAGGCGGTTACACTCAGCCTCTACCAGATGAACATGGTGCAAGCAGTTCATGGGCGCATGAACTGCCCAACGCCTTAAGGTTTTTTGATTAATGGAGACTTGGTGCCATAACTCCTGGCTTTCGCTTGCTGAAACGATGGGTATTGCAGCCAGACAGCTCAGGGATTGGTACAGGTTAAAGGTAATAGCAAGAGCCGTGATAGCGCTACCCATGCGATAGTGAGTTGCGGCTCTAGCATGAATAAGGGCTTGCCTATAGTCAGCAAACTGATAACACAGATATAGCTGGAGAACATGAAAGGTAAACAGGCTAGCGGTATCGTTAGCTCGCTCATGTATAGGCAGCATTGTGTACCGATCGTAGGCACTGCCATTCAACACGCAGGGAGTATCACTATTGCCCGTAAGATTTAGCACTAATTGCCATCCCAGTCGATGCCAGTGCAACACTGACTCCTGTTTGAGAGCCGTGATTTTATCCGCCGCTTCTCTCATGATTTCGCCCAGAATTGATAGGGACGTACCCGTAAACCAAGCGTAGAAGCTACGAACTGCTAGGCTAGTGGCTGCCGTGGCTAAATCACCCAATTCTAATGCTGTTTGGTGAATATCTAACAATTCTGGCAAGGTGGTACGGGCGTGTTCTTTCCAAGGCTTAATGCTGGTTACGATCGTCTGCCGAATGCTGGCTTGCAGGGAATTATCCTCAAGGGATTGCATCAGGGCGATCGCCCACTCCCCTAGCCGACACCCGCTCTTGATGTCAAGATTAGCGCACAGCAGAGACCCATAAATAGCGTAGGCAAGGGCAGATTCTGGAGTATTCCCAAATTGGCGCGATAGCCACAGTTGTTCTACTAAAATCAGTGGCACTAGCTCTGGAGCAGCATTGACAGTCGTTGTCATCAAACTAGAGAGCAGATGCATAGCAGCTAGGTGAACTGGATTAGCCATCGCCAGCCGATGCACTTGACTTGATCGGGTGAGCAAAATCAACTTGGTACGCAGAGTTGCCCACAAAAGATGATGACAACGAGGATGCCGTGGTAGCCTTACCCCTAGCTCTGTCAAGAGAGGCAGCGCGATCGTAATTGCCTCCAACTCTCGGTTTTGAGATTTCAGAGCTTGGATCCAAACTTCATAAAAGCCAACCTTATCCAATAGGTTGCGTACATAGGGCAACGCTGACTCTAGCAACGCCTCTACCTGTTGATACTCAGCACTGAGATAGGCAGCATTGGCTGCGCGTAAGTGCAAGTCCAACATGAGGTCATAGCAGCGTTGCCAGCCATCACTACCCACTAGAGTGATTCCTACCTGGCAATAGGTAAGAGCTGCTTCAGCCGCTGCCGTGATTTTTGCTCTTTTCGCAGCCAAGAGATTAAGCTGCGCCAGATGATCTCGGTCGGTTTGAACTGTAAGGCAACTAATGCCAGCATTGAGCTGAGTAACGATTTCAAAAATCTTTTCATCTCGCTTTTCTGAGGGGGTATTTTTCCAGAGTTGCTGCCCAATGTGCCAATGTAGAGATGGTCGTTGTTCAGGAGGTACCAAGTCATAGGCAGCTTGGCGTAGGCGATCGTGGGCAAACTGGTACTTAACCATAAATTGCCGTGAAATAGCAGGATTAGTACCTCCAGTCGTTTGTCCAGCATTGTCTAAGGGCACGATGAATCCTTCTACAACAGCTCCCCACAAACAGGCAGCGGTCTCCCGTGGCGACTGCTGAGCTACCGTGACCAAGGTAACTAGTTCAAATGGATTACCTAAATAGGCTGCTAGAGAGAGCACCCGCCGGGTGCTCTCCGATAGTGACTGCATTTTTTCTGTCAACAGAGCAGCTTCGTTATCAGCAATGTCAAGCACTTGAATGGGTTCTAGCTGCCACTGCCAGTGGTGAGTTGTGGGGTCAAACCTAATCAGATGGCGACGATGGAGCAACGTCAGAAATTCCTTAACTACTAAGGGATAGCCACCTGTTTTTTCTGCAATCAGGGCAGCTAGAGGCTGTACTTCTGCGGGCGATCGTCGTAAAGTGTCAGCCGTTAGCTCTGTAATTGCGCCTAAGCCCAGTGGTTCTAGGGCGATGGTTTGCACAGGCAACTGTCCTGATATTTCTGCCAGCCGAATCACTAGCCCCTGATTAGCCTCTAGAGCACTAGATCGATAGATACCAATCAGTAGTAGTTGGGTGTTCGGGGTTGTTATCAGCAGTTGTAAGAGTTTGAGAGAAGCAGGATCAGCCCAGTGCAGGTCATCAAGCACCAAAACTAACAGTCGGTTGGCTTGGGTGAACACTTGAACCAGATTTTGAAAGGCTAGATGGCAACGCTCATGCCAGTCAGCAACGGGAACTGGCTGGGGTGGTCGCTGTTTTCCCATAATTAGCTCTAACTGCGGGATTACCTCCGCCATGAGGTAATAATCTTTCCCCAGAGCTGCTTGTAGCCTCGCTCGCCAGTCAGCTAGTTCTGCTTCAGGTAACATCAACAGTTGCCGCACCAAGTCAGAAAATGCATTAATCAGTGCCTTATAGGGTTGGGTGACGGTTGCAATGGTATACTGCTGTTCAAATTTGCCGATGATTAAGTAACCTTGGCGATCGCTAACTGTTGTGCGCAAACTCCTACTAAGGGATGTTTTGCCCACGCCAGACTCTCCGGTAATCAAAACAACTTCTGGCTGGCAACGTCGAGTAACCCGATCCAGAATCTGAGATAACCGATTTAGTTCAACTTCTCTGCCATAGAGACGAGTTGGTATTTGAAAGCGGCTGACAACATCGTTAGCGCCCAGTGAAAAAGGTTCAATTCGACCAGACTGCTGCCATCGTTCCAAACAGGTTTGAAAATCAGCTTGAATGCCTGCACCACTTTGGTAGCGATCGTCTGGATTCTTCGCCAGCAACTTCATAATAATTTGCGACACCATCAACGGCACGCTACCTGGGAGTAAGTGAGGCGGAATTGGAGTTTGGGCGATGTGGCAATGCACCAACTCTAGCGGATCTGTAACTGTAAATGGTGGTGCTCCCGTTAGCAATTCATAGAGGGTTGCCCCCAGGGAATAAAAATCGGTACGGTAGTCTAACGATCGACTCATGCGACCTGTTTGCTCAGGAGACATGTACACCAAGTTGCCCTCTAGCAGAGTAGGGGGCTGCAACGTGGGAACCCGCTCCGGTAAACGATCGTTAATGAGTGTAGCGGCTAGCTTAAAGTCAATGAGTTTGAGTTGGTTTGTCTCTAGGTTCCAGATAATGTGTTCAGGATTAATATCACGGTGAATCAAGCCAGCAGCATGTAACTCGGATAGACAGCCTGCAATCCGCATCCCTAAGTAAAGAATTTCGGACAGAGTAAAGCGGTGATCGCGCTGTAAAGTAGCCAATGAGTCACCACCAATGTCTTCTAGGATGGTGACTAGGCCGCCTTGATAGGTAAACACGTCATAGGCTTGAATCACCCCCCCTAGGTTAAGTGCTCGCAATAGGCCATATTCCTGCCTATACCGATCAAGCTGCGTAGTGGACTGCACCTTTATCCACTTCAACACAACTGAGCGCCCATCGACATCCCGAATGCCTCTGTATACGGCAGAGCGATTGCTATTATGCAAACAGTCAAGAAGCTGGTAACCAGGAATGGAGCGCATAACAGACATCTATCCAGTACTCAAATCAGTTTTTACAGCAAGATACGGATAGCACCGGGATTCTTTAACAACCCCTAGCAATTCTAAGTCGGTCTTGATGCAGTCTCCGTATGGTATATAAAAGCACTGGAAAAACCAGGAGGTTCACCATCATGAATTCTAGGCATAGTTAGTTAAGACTCTATATGAGAGAGTGCTGTCTCTGGTCTATTCACGCCTCATTAGCCATAGATCACTACCTAGGTCTATAGTGTATCGCTGATCAGCCGATGTGTAACCGATCCGCTGAGAGCTAAGCAGAAAAAATCACATTACTCGTCTACTCGGCGGCCCACAATAACTAGATCTCGTTCGATGTCATCGAATTTTGCTACACGTGGCAGGTATCCCCACTGCTGAAAACCAAGGCGCTCAAATAATTTTAAGCTAGGCAAATTGTGACCAAAAATAAACCCAACTAGGGTTGTAATTCCTAGGTAGGGACTTTTACCGATAGCCGTTTCCACCAGGAAGCGTCCTACACCTTGGCGGCGAAACTCCGGATGAACGTAAAGGCTTAACTCGGCTGTAGAGCGGTAGGCGCATCGACCATAGAAAGCTTGAAATCCTAGCCAACCTGTGATTATCCCGTCTGCTTCAGCTACCCACAAGGGATAGCGATCGGGCTGGTGGGCATGAAACCAGTCCCGTCGGCTATCAACCGTCACTGGCTCCAGGTCACCAGTGACCATGCGACTTGGAATCGTTGTATTGTAAATGGCGACGATCGCCGGTAGATCTGATTCAGCAGCATCACGAATGAGCATGTGCAGGGATTGACCTATATCTGTGGTTTTCTTGATAAGTGATGTACTATATGTGGAATTGTGCGGGATATTAACGATAGTTATAGAGTCGCAAGACGAACCATGACGATCAGCTCAAATTGAACTATGCTTGAGTCCTAACCATATCGATAGCGTTGTAGGTACTGCGGTCGCAGATAAAACGGATACGGAATTATGAGACAGATTGAGCAGCGGATTATGAATTGGTCACGGATATGGCCCCATGTTGTCGGGTTATCTACCCTGGCATCGGTAGTCATGATAGCTCCTGCCTATGCTGGTGAACTGACTCAGTGGAGCTTTGACCCTGTAACCAACCGTCTCGATGTAGTTACATCCACTAGCATCAAGCCACGTCATCTATTGATGGCACAGCCTGCTCGCATTATCTTAGATCTGCCCAACATCAAGCTAGGCAATATTGCTACCCAGAAACGCTTCCCCACTGGGGCCGTCCAACAAATTCGAGTGTCGCAGTACCAACCTGACGTTGCCCGCATTGTGCTGGAGTTATCTCCTGATGCTGTGTTGGATCCGCGTCAAGTTGCCCTAGAACCAGTAGGGGGGAATGGCAATACGGCCCCACGCTGGATATTGCGCCCCCTGTTAGCTAGCAGTAGCCCTGTAGGATCTCGCCCTAGCCAATCAGCTACATCGTCATCATCTGGGACAAACGCCGTAACCATCACTGCCGCATCGCCTGAATTCCCGCCAAGCTCTGCTGATAATACTCAGGGAATTCCAATCGCAGTGACATTGCCAGAAACACCCCCCAACCCAACTCCTAGTGCTCGCTCTGCAACTCGATCGTCTTTGCCGGGGTCATCGCCTGCAAGCAGCTTGCCTCAACTGGGGCCAACAACCACTACTCCAACTGCTCCTGTAGCAATGCCAACCCAGCCACCAACCCAGCCGATCGTTGTGTCGCCCCAATCTAAGCCACCAGTCCAGCCTTCACCCGTTGTTTCTCCTAGGGTTGTCTCCTCTTCTACTACGACGGCTCAAACGGTGACTGAGGTATTTCCTCCAGCTATTATGCCTTCTAAAGAGCAAGTTACCGTAACTGTACCTGCTCCCGACCAGGCAGCCGCTCTACCAACTAGAGTTGAGTCAATAGGCCAATCACCCAGTGTGTCTCCACCAGTTGCACCACCACCCGCGACACCTCGCCCAGTAGCGCCAGTATCTGTACCACCACCCGTTGCTACCACTCCCATAGCTTCAGCACCGAGCCAGCCGTCACCTCTACCAACACTGTCTCCAGCACCTTCAACAGCGGTGTCTGTACCCTCATCTCCGCCAGCATCTCCTCCAGCCGCTACCACTGCCCCACCGTCTAGCACTCTACCATCATCTTTGCCAGTCAGCAGTCGCTCTAGTGCTATAGACTTTGGGCAACCCTTGCCGATCGCCCGTAGCTCGCCATCCACCACCATTTCACTGCCTCCCTCTACGTCCAACCCCGGTACTGCTACCCCAGTGGTTCCCTTTGGCACCGCGCCAGTATTTAACTCATCGGTTCCCAGACAAACTCCACCACCGCCGACCGTTTCTCCACACAGCAATGCTGGAGTAATCTATGCTGCTATCACAACAAAGACCACTTCAGGCACTATTTTGCCATCAGGCACAGTGCTCAGCGTGCGATATCCGGGTACAACACCCCTCAATCTGCAAACAGCGATCGGTCGCCAGGACGTGTTGCTTCTACAAACTGAGATTCGATCAGCATCGGGCCAAGTCATTTTTTCAGCAGGCACTCCCATCATTGGTCAGTTTCAACTAACCAGCCAAGGAGGACAGTTCATCACCCAAGCTATTGTGCTGGCCGATCGCAACATACCCTTAATGGCCCGCTCTGAGTTCTTACCTACGAGTATTATTCAGCCAAACCAAACTCTTCAAATTAGCTTGACGGATACACTCACAAATTAGCCACACATTAGCAAACTAGTCCAACCAACAAGTTTCACCTAGATGTGAATTCCACATTCGGTTTTACCAGTGCCACGCCAGCGACCAGCGCGCTCATCCTCACCTTCGGCAATGGAAGTCGTTAATGGCTCATCGCCAATACTGGCATACCCCTGATCGTGGAGCGGATTATACATCATGTCATGTTCATAGGCATAGGCCCAGCTTTCCTTTCGAGTCCACGCAGCTAGGGGATTGATCTTCAACCGTCCTTGCTTATCTAGTTCAAACAGAGGCATATCAGCACGAGTGGCCGATTGGTCGCGACGACGACCTGTAATCCAGGCAACGGTATTTAGCTCTGCTAGCCCCCGCTGAAGGGGTTCAATCTTAGTAATACTGTGAAATTTTTCTACATCCTTCTCCCACAAGGCTTCTCCATACTTGGCGGCAAATGCTTCTCGTGAGTCTACATCTGGAACTGTGTAAACACGGAGGTCGAGGTCATAATGCGCTTTTGCCTTAGCAACCAGTTCAATCGTTTCAGGAAAATGGTGCAGCGTATCTAAAAACAGAACTGGAACTCTGGTAGCAGGCTTTAGATCGCGATACAAAATGTCAGTGATAACCATGTCGTCAACATTGAAGGCGCTGGTCTGCACAAGACCTGTAGGTATAGTCTCTATACACCATGACAAAATCGCCTTGGGATGGGCGGCCGCAAACTTCCGGTTTAGAACATCCAAATCTACGTCAGGCAAACTGACTGAAGATTTCATCGGCTTTGCCATGCTGAACTCCTACGCTGCTGAACTCAAATGGTGAACTGGTTACCAGATCATACATTACTATAAAACCCAGTCTGGATAGTGATTGCCCTATGGAATTTGTGCCAATTGCCACAAAATTTGATAGATACTCGATAGTAAAGAAAGTTGAAGGATGGCAAGCTTCTCTCAGATAATAGTTGGGTACCGTGCGTAAACACCCTCAGCGATCGTGACAGACTCCGGACAGTATAAAGACACCATTAACTTGCCCCAAACTCGCTTTGACATGCGAGCCAACGCTACAGTACGTGAGCCAGAAATTCAGAAGTTTTGGTCAGATCACCGCATCTACGAGCATTTAGCCACCCACAACCCTGGTGATCCGTTCGTGCTTCATGATGGGCCACCCTATGCCAACGGCACTCTGCACATGGGTCATGCCCTTAACAAAGTTCTGAAGGACATTATCAACAGGTTTCATCTCATGCAAGGGCGGAAAGTCCGCTACGTTCCTGGTTGGGATTGTCACGGTCTGCCGATCGAACTCAAAGTTCTGCAAACCCTGAAGCCAGAAGAAAAGAAAAACCTAACCCCGCTAGACATTCGCCGTAAGGCACGTGACTTCGCTCTGGCCACGATCGCAGAACAAAAGCAGGGATTTCAGCGCTATGGCGTTTGGGGTGACTGGGACAATCCATACATCACTCTTACTCCTGCCTACGAAGCCGCGCAAATTGGTGTGTTTGGGCAGATGGTGCTAAAAGGTCATATCTATCGGGGACTAAAGCCCGTGTATTGGAGTCCTAGTTCTAAGACAGCCCTTGCAGAAGCCGAACTGGAATACCCAGAAGGTCATACCTCCCGTAGCATCTATGTAGGGTTTCCCCTTGTTGCCCATCTAGACATGCCCGATGTGCTGCGTTCCCTGATGCACGATTTTGGTGATTTGAAGGTAGCTATTTGGACCACAACTCCTTGGACTATCCCCGCCAATTTGGGTGTGAGTGTTAACCCCGACTTGGACTATGCGGTTGTCGAGGTAGGGCATGAGTTTCAACCCAAGACTAAGTATCTCATAGTTGCTGCTGCTGCTGTAGAGCGGTTGTCTGCAACCCTAGGGACTTCCCTGACGGTCATGGCTACAATTCCCGGCAAAGCGCTAGAACACCTCGTTTATCGCCATCCCCTCTACAGCCGTGAAAGTCCAATCTTACTAGGTGGTGACTGGATTACAACAGACTCTGGTACGGGCTTAGTGCACACGGCTCCTGGCCACGGCCAAGAAGACTATCTAGTAGGGCAGCGCTACGGTTTGCCTCTGCTGTCACCAGTGGATGACGATGGTAACTTTACTGCGGAGGCAGGTAGCCAGTTTCAAGGTTTGAATGTGCTGAAGGAAGGGAACACCGCTGTCATTGAAGCCTTAGCCGCTGCTGGTGCCCTTTTGAAAGAAGAAGCCTACGTTCACAAGTATCCCTATGATTGGCGCACGAAGAAACCAGTCATCTATCGGGCAACGGAGCAGTGGTTTGCCTCGATCGCAGGCTTCCGTGAGGCAGCCCTCAAAGCCATTGCTGACGTGCAGTGGATCCCTGCCCAGGGAGAAAATCGAATTACACCGATGGTGGCAGAGCGGTCTGATTGGTGCATCTCACGCCAGCGTAGTTGGGGTGTGCCTATCCCTGTCTTTTATGACGATGAAACTGGGGAGCCATTGCTGAATGCTGAGACGATCGCCCACGTGCAGCAACTGATTGCTCAACATGGATCTGATATCTGGTGGGAACTGCCAGTTGACGAACTGTTACCACCTGCCTACCGTGCTAACGGGCGTACCTATCGCAAGGGTACTGACATCATGGACGTGTGGTTT
>JANWZG010000110.1 GCA_025054735.1 Cyanobacteriota bacterium
AGTGACCAACCATGTACAACAGGTGGTTAACGAGTCAGGGGTACAGATTGGCCTGTGTACATTATTTTTGCGCCATACGTCTGCTAGTCTAGTGATTCAAGAAAATGCTGATCCCGATGTGCTTCATGACCTGGAGATGTTTTTGTCTCGATTAGTACCCGAAAATCTCCACAACTATCGCCATAATGCTGAAGGCCCTGATGACATGCCTGCCCATATTCGCACGGTGCTGACAAAAACCTCGGAACAGATTCCGATAGCCTACGGCAGGCTTATGTTGGGTACGTGGCAAGGTATTTACCTATGGGAACACCGCCATCATGGTCACCTGCGTGAACTGGTCGTGCACATCTTGGGGGAATAACCTAGAGCCATCATGGTAATGTGCCTTGGATTAGCTTACAGCATAGGACTTAGGGGTGAATCGTGTCGATGAATATTGGTATTCCCAAAGAGGTTAAGGATCAGGAGTTTCGGGTGGGCCTGTCTCCTGGCAGTGTGCGTAGCTTGGTCGAGGCTGGGCACCAAGTCATAGTAGAAGCAGGGGCAGGGGAAGGAGCAGGCTTTGCTGATGGAGACTATCGGCAGGTCGGTGCTCAGGTAGTGCCTACTGCTCGTGCTGCTTGGGATCAAGACTTAATCGTAAAGGTAAAGGAACCATTGCCAGAAGAATATGGCTATTTGCAACCGGATCAACTGCTGTTTACCTATTTGCACTTGGCGGCAAATCGATCGCTGACAGAACACCTTGTCTCTATGGGCGTGACGGCGATCGCCTATGAACTGGTGGAATTGCCCGATCAGCGCTTCCCCCTACTGACCCCTATGAGTATTATTGCTGGACGGTTGTCGGTGCAGTTTGGTGCACACTTTCTAGAACGACAACAGGGAGGGCGCGGTGTGTTGCTAGGTGGGGTGCCCGGTGTGCGCCCAGGTCATGTGGTGATTTTGGGGGGTGGCGTTGTGGGCACAGAGGCTGCGCGTATGGCTGTGGGCTTGGGTGCCCAGGTGACGATTTTAGAGGTGAATGTTGATCGCCTGAGCTATTTAGAAACACTGTTTGGGTCTCGTGTCACGCTGCTCTACAGCACGAGTGCCCAGATTGAGGCGATCGTTCCCACGGCTGATCTATTGATTGGTGCTGTATTGATACCGGGCCATAAAGCCCCAACCCTAGTGACCCGCGACCTTGTGCAGGCTATGCAACAAGGGTCTGTCTTGGTGGATGTCGCTGTTGATCAGGGTGGTTGTATTGAAACCCTACGCCCGACATCCCACAGCAACCCTACCTATGTGGAAGCTGGTGTGCTCCACTATGGGGTTCCCAACATGCCAGGGGCTGTTCCCTGGACGGCAACTCAAGCCCTGAACAACAGCACATTGCCCTATGTACTGGCGCTGGCTAACCAGGGACTCGGTGCCCTAACGACTAATGCGGCACTTGCCAAGGGGTTAGTCACCCATGACCGCAAACTTGTGCACCCTGCTCTGCAAGCAACGTTTCCAGAGCTTTGCCATGCCTAGTTTGGTGATGGTTTTAAGGGATCCTATCTCAAGTCTTAGCTTGCTCGCGTCGCCATATTCGTCTGATAGTGGGGATATCTAACCGCATGGCAGCCGCTACCATTCGCAGTGTTTCTACTTCGGGAATACCAGGCTCTAAGCGTTCTGCCTGATTGAGGGCAGCAGTTGCCCGCCATGGCTGAAAGCTATACAACTGTGCCAAACCCAGGTATGCCCATGCCCAAGGGTTTTGTCCATCGAGCTGGGTTAACCGAGTAAAGGTGGCGATCGCAGGTTGAGCGCGCTGTTGCAACACGTAGACTAACCCTAGGGTATAGAGTAGGTCAAGGCGATCGGGATCAGCTTGTAGACGATGCTTCACCATGAGTTCCAACTGAGGAACGTAATCTTGAATGGGGTCATACTGGTTGATGCGACCAATGTCATTGAAGACGGGTTCTAGCTGGCCTTGGGGCAGCAGGGCTGCTAACGATCGCACCTGGGTGACCAAATCTAATTCTGGCGCAGGCAGAGAATCCGCTTGCTCTGCGACGGTGATGGTGGTAGGTGGGATAGCTAGGGGATAGGACTGCCCTGTCTTGCGGTTCAAGTAGGTGACCTGGAGGCGATATTGGCCAGTCGGTAACTCGGCAGGTGGTTGTAGTGCTAATTGCTCAACTACCTTTATGGGGGTTGTGTCTAGAGGTGGGGTTGCCCCAGCATAGAGGTGGCCTAGACCGATGCCATGATCTTGGAGCCAAAGGATGGGGCTGTTTCCAACTGCTGACTGGGATGGAACCCAATCCATCAGTACAAGACCATCTCGCAGGTCGGCCCAAGCGCCTAACCACGTGTAGGTAACTGGAGCAGGCTTTCCTGGAGCCACGACAGCGGGCAGAATAATATCGAGTAGCGCTACAGCAGATCCTGAGGCACGATCGCTAACGGTTACTGTAATGGGTGGGTTGCGTCGATGATAAAGTCGTAACTCGCTGCCATCGGGAAGTTGCCATGTGCGATGTAACGCTAAGTCAGGGCTGGACTCTACCAACTGTCTAAGGGCTTGTTGTCCTGCCTCGATCGCGTTGTAGGCCCCTTGATCACCTGTTTTTGTCAGGTACCAGTCGAGGGCACGGCTATCAGGGAGGGCTGTTTTCTCAGAAAAGGCCAGTTGTCGCCCATAGACTTGGAAATTGGCGACAGCACCGTAAAAATCCACATTCATGGGATTAATCTGGGCCGTATTAGCCACAAGGCCAATAGTTGATCGTTGATAGGGCTGCTGCTGAATGACGGTGGCAATCACCTGCTCATGGGGATAGGGAGCGCCCTGATAGGGATGATGCTGACCAGGAACACCCTTGACGATAGGAAAGAGGGGAAATAAGTTTGTGAGTAATAGCACAGTGGCAACGATCGCTGTACTCCACCGCAGACCTGCCCACCAGCGACCAATCCCAAGGGTCAACAAGCGGGCAAATACCAGGGCCATGGCAGGCAAATAGGGCTGAATAAAGCGGGGATCCTTGTTGGCTGCTAGGGAACAGAGTACGTAGATGCCACCTGCAAAGCTTAAGAGCCATGCCCAAGCTCCAAGTGTTGAAGGAGTGGACAGAGTGTCAGGCTTGTGCGATCGTCCCTGCCAGAGCCAGCGTCCCAGGGCGATTAGGCCACAGCCTAGTCCCGCTAGCACGACTGGGAACGACAGAGTTGTTGGCAGTTCACGGGCATAGTGCAGCCAGCCGGCCAAGGTGTTGGCCTGGGGTTCACCCTCATACACAATGCCGTTAGCATTAGCTTGGGCAATAGAACTGAGTACTGTGAGCCAATTGGTACTAAACCAAGGCCATCCTATGCCTATAGCGATCACTCCCAGGATGACTAACTGCCCTAAACGCCCCCATTGCTGTTTGACTAAGGCTTCTATGCCCAGCCAGCCCAGAGGCACAGCCAAGAAGAGTAACCCTGTTGGTCGGTTGAGAAATACTATGCCTAAGGCAACACCACTAGCAATCGTCCATCGCCACCCCTGTCTAGGCTGATAGCGCCAGCGGGTGAGACAGGTAAACGCCACGGTGAGGCTAGCCGTGAGACCGTAGTCTAGCAAGTAATCAATGCGGGTGAGTGCTAACGTGTGAGATAGCAAACACAGCCCTGCTGCCCACAGTCCCACTTGGGCAGAAAACAAGCAGGATCCCAAATGATAGGTAGCCAGTAGTAGCACCCCGGTGAACACTGAATTCACCAATGTGGCTTGGTCGTAGCCAGCTCCAAACCAGGCTAGAAACGGCACCGTTACCAGATAAACAAAGGGGGCACGGTAAGTAGGAGAAAGTTTCCACAGGTCAGTCCACCATTGTGCTGACCAGAGATTTGGCTGTTGTAGCACACGCCAATAGTTCATAGCCCGCGACAGGTGATCACCCTGATCCCAAGCTGGAGGAGCCTGGTCAAGGTGCAACCACAGGCGATCGACTAGAGTTGCCGCCAACCACAGCAGGGCTAACACCCCATAGTCTCGCTGCCAGGAACTAGGCATTACTTGTTGTCCGTTGGGTTTGCTAGTCATCTGCTACACTAGGCTATCACGCCCCTCATCTTAGCCCACCGTGGAACCTAGCCAAGTGGGGTGAGTGTAAGTTTTGACAACGGGTTGCACCTAATATTCAACTGGCGTTGCCTGCACTCGTGCTCAGCCCTCACGCTAGGTAGGTCAGTAATGCTTGACCCATAATCTCCGGGGGAGCAGGTTGTTGAATCCAAATTTCCAGAGCAGCCGCTCCCTGACGCACCAGCATTTCCAAGCCGTCAAGAACGATCGCGCCCCGATCCACAGCTTGACGGAGTAACAGGGTTGGACGAGGAGTATAAATTAAGTCATAGACAATAGTGCCTGGTTGCAGAGCATCAAGGGCTGAGGTCTCTAGAGGCGAGGCATCAACTTGGGGAGCCATGCCGATAGGGGTGGTGTTGACCACTAGCCCTGCTGTAGGCAGCAGGCTGGGTAAGGTTTCCCAAGGGTGAATAGACAGGCGATCGGCTATAGGAGTAGCTGCCCAACTGTCTGCAAATGCCTGCAACTTTTGGGGATCACGCCCTACAACTTGAATGTGAGCACAGCCCAATTCCCTACAACCTGCCACTACTGCTCGTGCTGCCCCGCCATTGCCTAGAACAACTGCACCCGTTGTTGTCCAGTTTCGTTCCTGCGATCGCAGGGGGCTGAGAAACCCTGCTACGTCAGTATTCGTACCGTGCCATCCTGTATCGGTCCACCAGACGGTGTTTACTGCTCCTACAGCCTGTGCCAAGGGCGATACTGCTGTCAACAGGGGCATGATGGCTTGTTTATGGGGAATGGTAACGTTGAAGCCGCGAAGACCGATCGCAGCCAAGCCTGCCACGGCCGTACTCAGATGTTCTGGTGCGATGGAAAATGGCACATACACGTAATCTAGCCCTAGATAGTCAATTGCAGCATTATGCATGACTGGAGATAGGGAATGGCTAATGGGATAGCCAATCACCCCCAATAGGGACGTTTTGCCTGTAATCATCATGGCTGGTGTATAGTCTGCTGGAGGGATTGTATCAAGGGTGCATGTTAGCTCCAACTTCAAGCTAAGTCCTTCTTGATCCTACGGCAGACTACCTGCAACCTCCTCATCCAGATTAACTAGAAATCGATGTCGTAGTTTCTAGGCAATGGTGGCACCATACTTACCTGAGTCGGACAATTTTATCTGTTTCTCTATTCCTAGAGTTGTATAGTGGTGGGGTCACGTGAGCAAGAATGTCATGACCCCTCCGATTCAGATTCGTCCTGTTTTCTGGTATCACGATCACGTGCTGTTGATTGACCAGACCCATTTGCCCACCGAGTACCGAATTGTTGAGATTCGCCGCTTCACTGATATGGTTGAGGCGATTCAGATGATGATTGTACGGGGGGCACCTGCGATCGGCATAGCAGCAGCCTACGGAATGTACTTGGGTGCACGAGAAGTCACAGCCACTAATCACCAAGATTTTTTAGCCGCTTTGGAGCATATCGCCGATAGCTTGCGAGCCACTCGTCCCACCGCTGTGAATCTATTTTGGGCAATCGATCAAATGTTGACTACTGCTCGACAAGTACCTGCCCCAGAGGATAGAGACGAAGTTACCTGGATCGCTGCCATCCAGACCGCATTGTTCCAGGCCGCAGACAAATTGTGTGCTGATGACCTGCAAACCTGTCTAGCAATTGGTGAGCAGGGGCTAGCTGTTCTGCCTAAAGAGCCAGAGCGGCTGCGTCTTCTGACCCACTGTAATGCAGGCGCACTGGCAACAGCGGGCTATGGCACAGCTTTGGGAGTGGTGCGATCGGCTTGGAATGCAGGTCGGTTAGAACGCCTCTATGCTGACGAAACTCGTCCACGACTTCAGGGGGCACGGCTCACCACTTGGGAATGCTATCAGGAAGGCATCCCAGTTACCTTAATTACAGACAACATGGCTGCCCACTGTATGCAAAAAGGTCTGGTAGATGCCGTTGTAGTTGGAGCTGATCGCATTGCCGCCAACGGTGACACTGCTAACAAAATTGGTACCTATAGCTTAGCCCTGATTGCTAAAGCCCATGCTATTCCCTTCTTTGTCGCAGCCCCCCGCTCCACGATCGACATCTCCCTTAGTGATGGATCCCAAATTCCGATCGAAGAACGAGAAGCTAGTGAACTTTATCAGATTGGAGACACCCGCATCTGTCCCAAGGATATTGATTTCTACAACCCTGCCTTTGATGTCACCCCGGCAGACCTGATTACCGCCATCATCACAGAAGCAGGGGCAGTGGCACCCGATCGCCTTGCTGACATTTACTAGTAAGCGTTAGTTAAGCATTAGTAAGCATCGACAACTAGTAGCAGGGCCGTGGTTCACTGCCAACATGCCAACCTGGCTACAGACTAGCCTGTAAGCATAGCTGCCTAGTACTAGGTTGACTGTGCCTCTACAGCCTGTTTATAGGCAGCCCAGCCCCCGTAGTGGGAAATATCAGGCCAGCCATAGTGCTCTACCATAGCTTGAGGGTAAAGCATCGCAGTAATGACTTCACCATCTTCCAACACGACCTCTCCGGGATACATGTGGGGTGGCTCATTGGATAACAGATAGTCATACTGATCTGGGGTCAACTCATATACCTCTCCAGGAATCGCGACGCCCCCTGACTCAACAGCATAAATCGCAGGGTGCCAGCCATTCTGAGCAGCATGGAGACGGTACCGGGCCTGTGTTTTCGCAGCTTTGATAAAGGTGGCAGATTGTAAATTTTGGTGGTCGGGTTGCCCGCGCAGTGCTGAACCACAAATAAAAAACCGCTTTTTTCCTGAGTCACCAGTCATATTGCATTATCCTGAGCAGTAACTTTTACCCTACCACAGAGGCGCTTGCATCTACTGGATTCCCCTTGATCCCCTATCCCTAGCGTTATGAGTTGATAACTAGCTAGCTAGGGCTGACTACAAGAAATAAGTAATGATACTCAGGTTAACGGGCTATCCATGGTCGGATTTTGATCGTTCATGGGGATGGTTTTAGCTGACAATGGAAGTAGACGACCCTCTGACTGTGATTAATTCCGTCATCAGCTATTCAGACTGTTTATCCCTAAGAACAGGTCTCCATGACGATTACAACCTTCGTCCTAGACGATCTGCTAAGTAGCCATCCCCATCTGCGATCGCAGATTTATTTCAAGTCATCACTCACAGCACTATCCCATGCGATGGAAGATCAAGTACTGGCGGGTGGTGATCAGCCATTGGTTATTGCTAGCTTTCAGCGAGAGCGGTTCTATCGCCAAGAAGCAAGTCGCTATCTACGTATTGCTGAGCGTACATCCCAGGTGTATGTGCTTGCTGCTCCAGAGACTGACTTTACCAGTCGATCTGACCAATACGAAACCATTGCCTTTGACCCAACTGAACCACTGAGCCAAGAGTGGAACTTGGTGGTAGTTGGGTGCAATTATGCCACCTGCCTAGTGTGCCGAGAGCACAAAGCCAATGATCCGCAGTTGAGGCAGTCGTCTCTGCCATTAGCAGAATTGCCTACGATGGATCAAGCCCGTCGCTTTGAGGGGATTTGGACGTTTGATCGCAAGGTTACCCAAGCTGCTGCCCTACTGATGCTTGATCGTATCCTCACCTATCGTCCAGAATTAGCTGAAAAGGTTGCCCAAGCTAAAATGCTCTTGCAGGCTGAGCAATCAACCTCCTTTCACAATGTGGATCCAGCTCCCTTTGCCGATCGCCTCGTTACCTACTTGCAAGCTGGCCAATACAAACTGCTCAAAGCCTATCGCTCTATCGCCATCCAAGAGCGTAAGGAGCGTCTGGTTAATTCCATCACCGATGCCATTCGTCGCTCCTTAGACTCCCAAGAAATTCTCCAAGTAGCGGTTACGGAACTTGGGCAAGCTCTGCACGTCGATCGCTGCTTGATCTATCGCTGCAAAGCGACGGATGTGGATGCCCTAATTCAGCATGAGTTTCTAAATCAAGAAACTGCTCTGGAAGCTACAGACTCTCCGGCCTTGCGCTCCCTAGCTGGACAAACGTGGCCGTTGAAAGATAACCCCCTGTTTGCAGAGGTCGTGGAAACTCGGAGTTATGCCTATGCTGACCAAGTTGCCACTGATCCCCGTCTAAATGTGCCTCTACCGAGATGGCAAACGGCCCTGAAAGAGGGGCGGTCTGATGACAACACTCAACTTTCATTTCTAGATTTGGCCGAACGTTGGCAAATTCGCTCATGGCTGATGGTGCCTGTGTTATACCAACATCGCCTACTAGGCATTGTGGAATTGCACCACTGTCGGCACACCCTACACCGGTGGACAGAGGACGAACTATCCCTCATCAATGCGATCGCCACTCAAGTGGGGGTGGCCTTAATTCAAGCGGAGGCATACGCTAACCTAGATGACCTCAACCAACAACTAGAGGCTCTAGATCGCACCCGCAGTAATCTTGTTGCTATCACAGGCCACGAGTTACGCACTCCCCTTTCTACTATCCAAGTCTGCTTAGAGAGTTTGGCTAGTGAACCTGACATGCCTTTAGATCTGCGTCAGGTGATGATTACAACTGCTATGGCAGACGCAGAGCGGATGCGCAAACTGATTCAAGATTTTCTCACATTGTCACGGTTGGAAAGCGGTCGAGTTGAGTGGCGGCTAGAACCGTTACCCATTCGGGAATGTGTCGATTTAGCCCTCAGCAGCCTACGAACGCGCAACGCCAAACTGCAACTCCCAAATATTACCACTCATGTTCCCAATGAGTTACCGCTGGCCCATGCTGATGGGGAATGGATGGTTGAAGTGATTACCAAGTTGCTGGATAATGCCTGTAAATTTACGGAACCTAAAGGCAATATTACGATCGAGGCTAAATCTAACGGCAATGAAATGCTGGAAGTGACTGTAGCTGATACAGGTCGAGGCATTGAACCCGATCGGCTGGAAGTGGTGTTCGATCGGTTTTATCAGGAAGAGGGTGCTCTCCGCCGTTCAACGGGCGGCACTGGTCTAGGGCTAGCCATTTGTCGCCAAATTGTCACTGGCATGGGTGGGCAAATTTGGGCAGAGTCTGCTGGACGAGACAAGGGTAGCAAGTTTCACTTTACAATCCCTATCTTTAAGGACTATACCTGAGAAAACTACCTGCATCCCATGAGCAATTTCCCGCTACAATCCCCTACACCCCGGTGGAAGGGGGTATCAACTCTGGCCATCATTCTGACAGCTAGCATAGTGGCCATTACTCTATTGGCCGTTATCAGCACACACTTTGGCTGGTGGCTAGGGCTGGAGCTAGCTTCCCACTTTCAGATGCAGTATGCGATCGCGGCTAGCCTTCTCCTGATCGGCATTCTATGCACCCGACAAAAGCTGGCAAGTTTCTTAGGCCTATTTTGTGTTGCGCTGCTATTCACTCACATAGTCCCCTGGTACCTGCCCAGCAACCCTGTCAAAACCGGCATTCCCCTAAGGCTACTGATTGCTAACGTCAATGTCAAAAATCGACAGGCCCTGCCAGTGCTGTCACTGATTCAACAAGAGCAGCCAGATGTCATTGTCCTCATGGAGATGAATGCTTGGTGGCTCAGCCAACTCAGCCCGTTACATCAGCAGTGGCCCTACAGCTTTGGGCAAGGTGCCGATAGTCCTTTTGGCATTGCCATTCTCAGTCGCATACCGTTACAACAGCCTCAACTTCAACTATTTGGCACTAACGATATTCCTAGCATTGTCACTGGGCTGAGGCTACCAGGACAATTGGTTACCCTAGTAGCAACCCATCCCCCGCCGCCGATTCAACCAGACCTATTTCACGAACGCAATCGTCATTTGGCTAGTGCTGCAGCCTATATTCAGCGCCTACAACCACCAATCGTCGTTGCCGGTGATCTCAATACCAGCATGTGGTCGCCCTACTATCGCCGTCTGATAGCCAGCACAGAATTGCTCAATGCTCGGCGAGGGTTTGGCGTGTTACCGACCTGGCCTAATCCTGGCACCTATGGTAGAAACATTCCTGGAATCTTGCTCTGGCTACTGTCAATTCCGATCGACCATTGCCTAATCAGCCTTGATCTTGGTGTCCAGAGCATTCATACCG
>JANWZG010000111.1:0-2314 GCA_025054735.1 Cyanobacteriota bacterium
ATGCTCTGCGGCTGCCCCCTGCCAAGCAACAGGTGACCCTAGTGCACAAGGGTAACATTATGAAGTATACCGAGGGGGCCTTTCGGGACTGGGGCTATGAAGTGGCAACGACGGAGTTCCGGGCCGAGTGCGTGACTGAGCGGGAATCTTGGATTTTGGATAACCAAGCAAAGCGCCCTGACTTGAGCATTGAGGATAATGCTCGCATGGTGGATCCAGGATTTGATGCCTTGACCACGGAGAAGCGAGAGCAGATTTGCCAAGAGGTGAAGACCGTGCTGGAGTCTATTGGTGCTTCCCATGGCAATGGTCAGTGGAAGACTAAGGTGATGGTGAACGATCGCATTGCTGACAGCATCTTTCAGCAAATCCAAACCCGTCCTGATGAGTATTCCATCCTAGCGACCATGAACTTGAATGGCGATTATTTGTCTGATGCGGCGGCAGCGATCGTCGGTGGCCTAGGGATGGGGCCAGGAGCCAACATTGGCGACAACGCTGCTATCTTTGAAGCCACCCATGGCACTGCCCCTAAACATGCTGGACTCGATCGCGTCAATCCTGGCTCTGTGATTCTCTCTGGTGTGATGATGTTGGAATATCTGGGCTGGCAAGAGGCTGCTGACCTGATTAAACAGGGGATCGCTGCTGCTATCTCCCACCGGGAAGTCACCTATGACTTGGCACGGCTGATGGAACCACCCGTAGAGCCACCCCTGAAATGCTCTGAATTTGCCGATGCCATTATTCGTCACTTTTCCTAAGCCATGCCACGCCTTCAGGTTGTTGTCATTGGCGGGGGAGCAGCAGGCTTCTTTGGGGCCATTACCTGCGCTACTACCCATCCCCATGCCCAGGTGACATTGCTAGAGGCAGGACGACAGGTGCTGAGCAAGGTGCGCATCTCTGGAGGCGGGCGCTGTAACGTTACCCATGCTTGTTTTGATCCGGCTCTGCTGGTGCAGCACTATCCCCGTGGTGGTAAAGCCCTGCGAGGGGCATTCACGCGGTTTCAGCCCAAAGACATGGTTGCCTGGCTGCAAACCCAGGGAGTCAGTCTCAAAACTGAAGCGGATGGACGCATGTTTCCCGTGACGGATGACTCAGAGACGATCGTCACCTGTTTACTGCGGGCGGCTCAAGCTGCTGGTGTACAAATTTGTACAGGTAGTGCCGTTACGCAGGTACAGCGAGATGTGGATGGTCGGTTTCGGGTAATGCTGCGGGGAGGAGCGGTTGTAATCGGCGATCGGCTACTCCTAGCTACTGGCAGTAGCCCCCAGGGATACCACATCGCCGCTAGCTTAGGACATGAGATTGAACCCCCTGTTCCCTCTCTGTTCACCCTGCAACTTCCTGATCCCCGTCTCCGAGGTCTGGCTGGCATAGCTGTGGATCCAGTTCATATCCACTTGCACTCTGCGGACGGCCAACGCCTAGAGCAGACAGGAGCATTGTTGATTACCCATTGGGGCATTAGTGGGCCTGCTGTGCTGAAGCTATCAGCGTGGGGAGCGCGACTGTTACACCATTGTCACTATTGCGCTACGGTGCTGATTAACTGGTTGCCCCATATCTCTGTAGAAACACTTCGCCAAGAGTTGCTGGCTACAAAAGAGCACCAAGCCAAGCGCACGATCGCTGCCCACTGTCCCTTACCCTTGCCGCGTCGCCTCTGGGAACGTTTTGTCACTACTGCCGGTATTGCGGCTGATCAACGTTGGGCGACCCTCTCTAGTAAGCAGCTAACACACCTGATGCAGGAATTATCCCGTGGCAGCTATATTACCAGTGGCAAGGGGGTTTTTAAGGAGGAATTTGTGACCTGTGGCGGGGTGAACCTCAAGCAAGTGGACTTTAAGACCATGCAAAGTCGCTGCTGTCCAGGAGTCTACTTTGCAGGAGAGGTGCTGGATATTGATGGGGTCACTGGCGGTTTTAATTTCCAAAGTGCTTGGACAACAGGCTGGATTGCTGGGCAGGCGATCGGCAATCTGTCGTCAACAGATACGCCGTCATAGTTTAGCTGGTTAAGACATCAGCAAGGTAACGAGATCGTTGGAACAACCTAGTTAGCAATCAACTTATCCTAATTCTCCAGAACCTGGCTACATAACCCATAAGTTCGTAGTAAGGACTTAAGTCCTTACTACAAGCTATTCGTAGCCATAGTATGGGGAAAGTGGTATCAAGACTCAAGTCTTTACTACAAGCTATCCGCCCTATAGCACAGGGAAACTGTATAGGGAAACTGTATAACGCGTCAGCTTACTAAGCTCGGTGCCTAATCTAGCTGTACTGACTGATGCTGTGT
>JANWZG010000111.1:2414-10074 GCA_025054735.1 Cyanobacteriota bacterium
TGCTTTTCAGTGACAATTTTGTAGCTGATGGAAAGCCCTAACCCAGTCCCCTTGCCCACTGGCTTCGTGGTGAAAAACGGGTCATACAGGCGGGGAAGATGCTCTTTGGGAATGCCGGGGCCGTTGTCTTGGATGCTGATGCGTACCCACCCAGGACTGGGCATCTCCGTCGTGATGGTGATGGTGCTGGGGTCAGCCGTGATTTCAGCCGCCGATCGCTGGCTATCTCGCTCTTGCAGGGCATCGATGGCGTTGCTAATCACGTTGGTAAACACCTGATTCAGTTGTCCGGCGTAGCACTCGACCATGGGCAAGTCGCCATATTGCTTAACCACTTGGATGCCACCTTGGTGCATCTCTCCATAAAGGTCTCGATAAGGGGCTTTGAGGCGATGTTGCAGAATAATCAGCGTGCTGTCAATGCCTTCGTGCAAGTCCACAATTTTCATCTCTGCCTCGTCAAGGCGGGAGTAGTTACGCAAGGTCAACACTAGTTGGCGAATGCGCTCGGCTCCCCCCTGCATGGATTTCAGCATCTTGGGTAGGTCTTCTAGGATGAAGTCCACATCGACATCGGCCATTAGGGTTTCTAGGTCATCCCCTGGGGACGGATACTGTTGCCGATAGCGAGCCAGCACCTGAATCAAGTCCTGCACATAGTCGCTGGTGTAAATCAAGTTGCCGTAGATAAAGTTGACAGGGTTGTTGATTTCATGGGCGATGCCAGCCACCAACTGGCCAAGGCTAGACATTTTTTCAGTTTGAATCAGTTGTGCTTGGGTTTGTTGCAGATCCTTGAGCATTGACTCTAGCTCTTGAGCCTGATAGCGCAGGGTAGCTTCAGCCAACTTACGCTGAGTGATGTCTGTGCTAGTGCCCTCGTAGTACAGCAGGTTTTTGTCTAGGTCGTACACAGCACGCACATTTTCTGAAATCCAGATGATGCTGCCGTCACGGCGATAGACTTGCGACTCAAATCCTTGCACTGAGCCATGCTGTTGAATTTGGTCAACTAGGTACTGACGGCGATCAGGGTCTACATAAAATCCTGTAGCAACTGTGCTTACCTCTTCCAACATTTGAGCTGGAGAGTCATACCCCAGCATTTTTGCCTGGGCTGGATTAACACTAAGGTATCTGCCATCAGGAGTCGTCTGAAAAATGCCCTCTACCACGTGTTCAAAAATGCTGCGGTAGTTAGCCTCTGCTTTGCGGAGGGCATCGGCTGCTGCTTGTTGCTCAGTTAAGTCCCGTAGAATGACTATGTAACTAATCGGTTGATCGGCCTTGGTGTTACTGGAAACGGCAACCTCTAGAATGCAGGGCACAGTTTCATCATGCCAAAAAACCTGTTCACTGCGAGCTGGCCACTGCTCAGGCTGATTACCTAACCCTGGCAGCAAGTCGTAAAGCGGTGTACCCAAGAGTTCACTACCCGTTCTAGAAAACAGTACTGCACTGGCGGGATTGGCCTGCTGAATAACGCCATTAGCATCCAATACCACGATCGCATCTAGAGCGCTATTGAATAATTGCTCAGCTTGTTCTCGTGCTGTTTCGGCCTGCTCTCTAGCTGCTTCCGCCTGTTCCCGCGCTAGTTCAGCTTGTTCCCGTGCTGCGACGATCGCCTCTAACTGAGGTAGGCTCGTCCAACAAGCCACTGAGACTGCAATGAATGCCATCACGAGCACCACTACAACAAGCACATTCCCCATCACTTGGGTAGATCGGCTATCAATTTGAATGCGAATGAACCAACCCAATAACGTAGCTCCCGTAACCAGGAAAATGAGCACACCAATCTGAACGATGACAACATCTGGCGTAATGGTTCGATTAGTCACTTGCAACCGATTCTGCCACCACTCTGGCTGCCAGACAGGTAACCGCAGACGCTGCATTCCAGTATCGATCGCTAGGATCACTGCCGGGATCGCTAACCCCACCAGCAGATCTACCCAATTCCAAGCAATACCCCCCACAATTAGGATGATCGCCTCTGCAATACCAAACACCAGCGACCACCGAGGCAATAGTACCTCTGGTCTGTCTCGCTGAAGCCACAGTCCACCATGTAGCGCAATGAACGACACCAGCCAACCTATACCTGTAATAATCACAATGCGAGTCAAGTCACCCCAGAGCAAGCAGCTCAAGCTGAGAACTAGGGTCACGGTTAGTCCTGGAGCTAGCACCCCTTGGCGAGAGACTACTCCATAAACAGGTGACAAATACCCATCTACGGATAGCTGATATAGGATTCGCGGACAAATTGATACAGCCGTTGCACAAGAGAGCAAGCACCCAGAACTGACTAGTAGCGTTACTAGCAGAGGGGCAGCATTTCCCCAAAAGGGTTGGGCAGCCGTCAGCAAGTTGAGGAATGTATTGCTACTGGGATTAGGTAAGGTTGCCAGCCGCATGAGCACCCAAGAGCCGCCAAGATAGACGATCGGAATCATTGCAGCCACAATGGGCAATACTTGGAGTGTTTGCTGAGGTTTACGACTATCTGCAACAAAACTAGCGGCAGTCTCGCAAGCATAAACTGCGTAGGTAAAGATTACGTACCACTTGGCCCAAGCTGAGAACTCGAAGTTCGCCCACTGGGGTGGCAATAGTCCAGGACTCTGACTGGATAAGGTTAACCAACCTATACCTTGGAGGCAAAATAGTAAGAGACATGCCACCGCAGGCAGTACAAAGTAGAGGTGCAATACACTGAGTGCGCGGGTGCCGCTAAAGGCAACAACAAACGCAAGAACAGTTAAGCCGATATGTAAGGGTAAGTTTGGCAGGGTTATGTCGAGAGGTTGCAAATTAGCTTGCAGCAAATCTGTGAGCACGATCGCGTTGGCTGGTAGAACAGCTACCCAACTGATGAAGTAGCCAAGCGCAGCATAGCTAGCCAAACGAGGATAATCACTGAGTAAGTGTGTTATGTAGTTAGGGGTACCGCCAGCTACATTCGGCATCTGTTGCCCCAACCGTTGCACTTGGAAATTCACAATCACGCCAACGATCGTGGCTGGTAACCACACAACAATAGCTTGGGATCCTAGCTCCGCATGGGCGCTGGGCGCAGCACTTAACCACAGCAATAACCCAGTCAAGCCAAAACCCCATGCTTCCAAAACACCCAAATTTCGAGGTAAATTTGAGGCTGATGGTGCTGGAATCAGGGGGTCTTGTGTGGAAATGTTGCATTGTCAGTGATGTCTATACATGGAAATGGTGAAGATAACTAGGCTAGTAGATGCAGTTTGAACCTTTCTATACAACCTGCGATTGATTTCAGTTTGGTACAGGCAGCATCGTGCTCATACCCCGTGCATAGTAGCTGTTAATCACCCTGTGGATACTATGTATCCTGCACAGGTATCCTGTAATTGTTTAGCCTGAACATTGGGGTAGGGTCTTTAGATAGTTAGCAATCGCCAGCACGTCCTGTTACCCAGTTTTTCACTCGTGTCCACAGAAATCCGGTGAGCTTTGTGCAACCACTCAGTCTTGATGCATTGTGTAGCGAATAATCCAGTACCCGATACTGAGGCAAATAATAGCGACAGCCAAGGCAATCACCTCCTGTGCTGAAAACTTTTCTAAATCCAGCACGATGATCTTGCGGGCTACAGCAATCAGAGCCGTAACGATCACCAGTTCTACCTGTACGACATGTTTTTTCAGATAGCCTGCAATGTTTTCTAGTAGTTCCAGAGCAATCAAAATGTTGAGGAACAGTCCGAATAGCTCAACTAGTGGTAATCCAGAAAGTCCGAAGGGCTGCTCTAGGAAGATCTTGGTGACCAAGAACACCAGCAATTCATACACTGCCACTAGGATGACAAGAATTAGCCCCAGAGACAGCACTTTGGCAACCAAGCCCTGTAAACTATCCACCAAGTGGAGAAATTGTTGATCACCCTCACTAGTTAACGCTCGTCTCATTCGGCGCAACTTACCTAACATATCGTTGATGCATAAAACTACTGTTCTTCAGTGTCTCATGCAATGTTGCTCATTGATTACCCGACCCTAGGCTAGTTGCTATGCCGTAATCCAGAGAAGTCTAGACTGGGTCAGCGCAAGCGTTCTGCTTGCAACTCTCCGACTAACTGTGTCAGGTGATCACGATCGGCCTGGTATACCTCATTACAAAAGTGACAGGTGGCTTCAGCACCGTTGTCCTTGTCAATCATATCTTGCAACTCATCGACACCAAGCAGCTTCAGGGCACCCAAAACCCGCTCAAAGGAACAGCCACAGTGAAACCGCAGCAATTGGGTCTCAGGCATGATGTGTAAATCTAAACCACCGAGAATAGTCTCAAAGATTTCAGGCAGGTCGTTACCTGAGCGCAACAGGGGTGTAAAGCCAGTTAGTGCTGTGAGTCGAGATTCCAATATTTCCACTAATGCTTCATTCTCTGAGGCTTTGGGCAGGATTTGAATCAAAATTCCCCCCGCAGCCGTAACTCCTTCAGCCCCAACAAACACTCCTAACATCATGGCTGACGGAGTTTGCTCTGAGCTAGCTAGGTAATAGGTGACATCCTCACCAACTTCACCCGACACTAGCTCCACCGTGCTGGAATAGGGATAGCCATAGCCTACATCCCGCACCACGTGCAGATAGCCCCTAGAGCCGATCGCTCGCCCTACGTCTAGCTTGCCTTCAGCCGTAGACGGTAATTCCACTTGTGGATGCTCGACATAGCCTCTAGCAGTGCCATCCAATCCAGCATCGACAAGCACCTTGCCCAGTGGGCCACCGCCATCGATGCGTAGATTCACACGCGAACCAAGCCGCTTCATGTTGGATGCTAACAGCAGTCCAGCCGCCATTGCTCGCCCTAGGGCCGCAGTTGCTACATAGGAAAGGCGATGCCGACAGCGAGCCTCCTCTGTTAGCCGAGTTGTAATCGCGCCTACAGCCCGAATGCCGCCGTCGGCTGCCACGGCTCGAATTAGTCGATCTGCCATGAAATTCGTGATATTTCGTAACAATCTCTGTCATTCTATCGCGATCGTAGGGTTGGTTTTTAGGTTTGCATCATTAGCTTGCACAAGCTGTCGAGTTCTATTTAACAGATAGCTCTCAACAGATAGCTCCCAATTGATGAAATTGGAGCTACTGAGCAACTGATGCCATCCAAAGCTTGCAAACTCACGGTATGGTTGAGATTAGCGAACTGGTTGTAAAGCCCTAGGGTTGATGGCACTGTGAGTGATTGGGAAATGACCGATACAGTGGGTTGGTCGCTGGCGATCGTGACTGCATGGTTAGGAACGATCGTGCTAGTAGCTGAATGGCTAAAGCGAACCACTAATTTAGATGCCGAGCTAGTGCGTAAAGTCGTGCATATCGGCGTAGGTAATGTTATTTTGCTGGCTTGGTGGCTGCAAATTCCAGCTTGGGTAGGTGTGACAGCAGCGATTGTTGCCAGCCTGATCGCAATATTGTCCTACCGCGTTCCCATCCTCCCCAGTGTCAACAGCATTGGTCGCCAGAGTTGGGGCACATTCTTCTACGCAGTCAGTATTGGTGTGCTCATCGCCATCTTCTGGGGCCTAAATCGGCAGGAATATGCCGCGATCGGCATCCTGATAATGACTTGGGGCGATGGCTTAGCAGCACTAGTAGGGCAACGCTTTGGTTACCATCGCTATCAACTTTGGGACATGCAAAAAAGCTGGGAAGGCTCTGCTACCATGATGCTAGTGAGTTTTGTGGTTACGGGATTGATTTTGCTAGCTGAACAGGGCAATCTTTGGCAAAACTGGGCGATCGCCGGGACAATTGCTGTTGTAGCCACCATCCTAGAAGCCTTCTCTAAATTTGGAATTGACAACCTCACTGTGCCCCTAGGCAGCGCCATACTAGGCTTTTGGTTCAGCCACCTTGTTGGCCTGTAGCTAGTAAGACGAGAGAGAGGTTACAGGCACAGAACTCCCTATGCTGCGGATAACAGGTGGGTAACAAGTAGTATCATCGGTCAAAGCACTTCATGTTGTGAATTCCCATGGCTTCTGAGTTTGCCGACTCTTCTGATGCTTCTATGGTAATGCCGCTGAATTCGCCCTCGCGCAAAAAACTGTGGATGGCAGCCATCAAGCCACCGATGTATAGCGTTGCGGTGATGCCTATTTGGGTGGGGACAGCGATCGCTTACTGCCAAACCCGACACCTTGACTGGAAGATTTTTCTGACGTTTTTAATATCTGCCATCCTGATCTTGGCATGGGAAAATCTCAGCAACGATGTCTTTGATGCAGAAACGGGAGTTGATGTCAACAAAGCCAACTCTCTTGTTAATTTGACTGGCAACAAACCGCTGATTTTCTGGCTAGCAACCCTGTTTTTAGTGCTAGGCTTGACCGGGATTGGAGCCATTGCTGTTTGGCAACAAGATCTAACGGTGATTGGGTTAATCCTCGTCTGTTGTGCATTGGGCTACATCTATCAAGGGCCGCCGTTTCGCCTCGGCTACAAAGGCGTGGGAGAAATTCTCTGTTTCTTTGCCTTTGGCCCTGTAGCGTTCACAGCGGTTTACTACAGCCAGACCAAAACTTGGTCAGGGATTAATTTAGCGGCATCAGCGATCGTGGGGATTGCCACCAGCCTCATTTTATTTTGCTCTCACTTCAATCAAGTACACGATGACGCAGCCGCAGGCAAACTGTCACCCGTGGTGCGTTTGGGTAGCCAGCGTGCCGCTCGACTGTTGCCATGGATTTGTGGTAGCGTGTACGGGCTGACGGTCTTGGGGGTAGTGACTAGCCTGTTTCCAGTATGGACGCTGTTGGTGGTGGTCAGTTTGCCTGCGGCTATCCGGTTATGTCGAGTGATTGGGCAGCAGTACGATCGCCCCGAAACCCTCACCTACTGCCGCCTAATTGCAGTTGAATTCCAGTTTTGGACAGGGCTAATGCTGGGCTTGGGCTTTGTCTTGTGAAATTTCTAGGCATTGATTTGGGCTGGACATCGCAGCCAAGTGGTTTATGCTGTCTGCACTACCACGATCGCCGACTACACCTGTTAGACCTACAGCGCCTAGCCGCAATTGATGACATTTTGGCATGGGTAGACCATTGGCTGCCTAGTGGCACATCTGGTGGCATTGCCGTGGATGCCCCCACCTTGATCCCTAATGCTACAGGAATGCGGTTGCCTGATCGCCTAACTCACCAGCACTTTGGGCGCTACCATGCTGGGTGCTATCCAGCCAACTTGGGTCGTCCCTTTGCAGAACGAACCGTCAGTTTTGGACTCAGCCTAGAAGCGCGGGGTTTTGATCATGCCCCTACGATCGTGCCCCAGCAACCCACACGATTCCAAATCGAGGTCTTTCCCCATCCTGCTACAGTGAATCTTTTTCGGCTCGATCGCATCCTTAAGTATAAAAAGGGCAAACTCGCTGAACGCCGAGGAGAGCTAGAGCGATTGCGGCAGTTGATTGATCACCACTTGCCCCAACTAGAACCCATGCTACACCTGCCAAGTAGTTCAACCATGCTGCCAACTATTCCCACAGCCGGAGCCGCCCTGAAAGTTGTTGAAGACCAACTCGATAGCCTGATATGTGCCTATGTGGCAGCCTACTGGTGGTACTGGGGATCTGAGCGGTGTTTAGCGCTAGGCGATCGCGACCAGGGTTACA
>JANWZG010000112.1:0-5218 GCA_025054735.1 Cyanobacteriota bacterium
GCAACATCAATTGGTATGTAACATCAATCACTTGTTTATTACTACCCAATACACAAAATGCAATGAACAATGAACAACGAGAACGGGGTGCAGGTGGCTGTTGGCTGCTAGTCAAGAATCTAGTGTGGATGTCGATCGGGGGCATCCTCCTAATTATGATGCTGATGCTGCTAGACACTTGGCGATCAGGACGGCAGTTTATTGGTCAACTTGTCGATAGAGTGACTGCTCCGCAACCGTCACCTCAAGTAGATGTGAGATCCTTGATCGTCAAGGAAGTTCGGGGTGTGAGTGAACTAACAACAGCCGTATTCACCATGGAAGCAGTGGTACCCGCTAGCCGCGATCGTACCCTAGCGGGGCTTACTGTTGGCACTACCAAGTTACTTTACATTGCTAGAGGAGAGGTGCGGGCAGGGATTGATCTCAGCCAAATTACAGCAACAGATATTTTAGTAGCTGACAACGGCATTCAAGTTCGGTTGCCATCTCCACGACTAATTGACAGTAAGATTGATGTGAGCCGGTCGCAGGTCTATGACTACGATCGTGGCTTCCTGAGCCTAGGGCCAGATATAGCCCCAGAGTTGCTCACAATGGCAGAGCGAGAAGCGTTGGAGAAAGTAACTGCTGCTGCCTGCAATGCGAACTTGTTACAACAGGCCAACGATCGAGCTGAACTTGTGGTAACTCGGTTACTCAGCCTATCGGGCTATCAAAACGTTACGGTGCAAACGCAGTTGCCAGAACCAACAGCCTGTAATGTTTCAGCCGTTGCCCAGACAACTCTGCCTACGCCTCCTCCGGGAACATCTGCGCAGGTTACGCCGACAGCCCCAACTCTGCCGTCTGTTCAGGCTACACCCATGCCCCAACTGCCGACCCCCCAAGCAGTCTCACCGCCTGTTGCCCAGCCTCTCCGAGCTACGACCTTCTCAAGCTTTAGTCGGTAAATCGGCGCAGATATTTCCGCCATATGGCGCTAGTGATTGAGATCAGGTTGCCAATACTATAAAGGAATAATTACGTGCAAACGTCTAACCCCCGAGTCCCTGGCAACAGTGTCAGGGATTTTTGTATGGTATTTTGTGTGAGCAATTGTACTAGTAGATTGCGTTAATACTCAATGCTGTAGTCGCATGACTGGTCAGTCTTGGGCAAATCGCCGAGGAGTTTCCGCAACATGGCGCTAGTTGCTCAGCTTGTTCGATCGTATGCTGTAGTCATTACGTGCAAACGTCTAACCCCCAAGTCCCTGGCAGTAATGTCAGGGATTTTTGTTGCAAGATGGTTGTGTCAGAGGCTGATAGATGACTTGCTACCCCTGTGCAGATTGCCGAGGAGTTTCCGCAACATGGCGCTGGTTACCTAGCTAACCTTGGCCGTATTTTGTAATCATTACGTGCAAACGTCTAACCCCCCAATCCCTGGCAGCAATGTCAGGGATTTTTATATGCCCACAACCCGCTGGTTAGCAAAGTTTGTTAAGGTGCAGGAGAACTCTTTGTCATCTATGGCCTGCGACGTTTATGACCAAAACAGTATTGATTACCGGGGCTTCTAGCGGCATTGGCAAAGCTACAGCCCAATTGTTTCAGCAACGGGGATGGCAGGTGGCAGCGACCATGCGATCGCCTGCTAATGCGGGTAGCCTAGCGACCCTAGAGCGCGTATTTTGTCCGCGTTTGGATGTTACAGATCCGTCTTCCGTCCAGCAAGCCGTACAGGCGACGCTAGAAAAATTTGGCTCGATTGATGTGGTGGTCAATAATGCTGGCTATGGTCTGATAGGCATCTTTGAATTAGCAACCCCAGAGCAAATCGAGCAACAGTTTGCAACCAATGTGTTTGGCGTGATGCATGTGATTCGGGCTGTATTACCACACCTGCGCGATCGTCAGCAGGGGATCATCATCAATGTATCTTCCATTGGTGGGCGGGTTACTTTTCCGCTCTATAGTCTCTACCACGGTACTAAGTGGGCACTAGAGGGCTTTTCTGAGTCTTTATGTTATGAGTTGGAACCGTTCAACATTCTAGTCAAACTAATTGAGCCGGGGCCAATCAAAACGGATTTTTACAGCCGATCGGCTGTCTTTGTTGATCAAACCGATATTCCTGCCTACCGTGCGTTGATTCGCCGTGTCATGCCTATCATGGAGCGCATTGGTACCAGTGGTTCTCCACCAGAAGCCGTTGCCGCTACTATTTACCAAGCCGCTACCGATCGCACCCATCAAATGCGATATCCGATCGGAGGAAATGCCGGAGCTCTCCTAGGTCTACGCAAATTGCTCCCTGATTGGGCCTTCACCCAAATGATGCGCAGCCTATTAACCTAACCATTAAAGTCTCTATGCCAGAGGTGATAGAGATATTTGGATTTCTCTAACAGAAGCGCTAAAATCTGGGCGTTGGATTTGAGGCTCACAACCATGACTGAAGAAAAGAAATCGTTCGTTGAAAACTTGAAGGACAAAGCCAGTGATGTAATTGAAGCCATTCAAGATAAGGCTGGCGATGTTGCCGAGGCCATCAAAGATAAGGCTAGCGATGTGGCTGAGGCCGTCAAAGACAAGGCTGAGGATGTAATTGGTGAAGAAAATGTCAAGAAAATCACTGACGTGATGACCATGGACGTTAAGGATGCTGCCGCTGTCGCCATGGACAAAGCTGAAGACGTGGCAAAGGATCTGAAAGAGAAGGCTGAAGACCTCGTAGACAAGGCCAAGGATCTGGTCGATGGTGACAAGAAGTAGGGCTGAATGGTGTTGATTGAGTGTCTACTGAGGAAATCGCTACATCTAACAGCAAACTGAATAGTCAGCGTCTGCTGCTTAATGTACAGAGAGATACAGCATCCAGCTAGTGGTGATGCTGTATTTTTTTGGTGTTCAGAGGGAAGATTAGAATACTGTCGCCCTTCCAGCTTGTAGTAAGCTGAAGTCCTTACTAACAGCGTTTAGCTAGCCTGTGTACTGTGATGTGACTATTTGCATGAGCAAGGATTGTCAACCAGATTGAGAAGGTAAGCATCTGACGGCTTGATCTCCCCAAGACTGTCTCTGTTGATATTGGTCAGCAGCATTCTTGCTAGGATGATGGGCGGACATAAACCAATATGTGAGGAGTAAGGATGACGCTGTCAGCTATTCGTGGGGCTTTTCTAGATTTTGTGGATGACCCTTTCTATACGCCAGAGGCAGCGAGTGTTCGTTACATTCCCGATGGCCTGTTGGTGCTAGAGGGTGGAATAATCAAGGATTTTGGTGAGTACGATCGTCTCTGTGCTACCTACAGTCATCTCCCCATTACTGCCTATCCTAATAAGCTCATCCTCCCTGGTTTTATTGATACCCATATTCATTTTCCCCAAACGGAGATGATTGCCGCCTATGGCAAACAACTGTTGGACTGGCTGAATACCTATACGTATCCGATCGAGAAAAAATTTCAAGATAAAGACTACGCTCGCCGCATTGCTGGTTTTTTCTTGGATGAGCTGCTAAAGAATGGCACCACCACCGCCTTAGTATTTACTGCTGTGTTTCCCCAATCCACTGAAGCATTTTTTGAGGAAGCCGAGCGACGCAACCTCCGCATGATTGCGGGCAAAGTGATGATGGATCGCAACGCTCCTGACTACCTAAGAGATACAGCCCAGTCAGCCTATGATGACAGTAAACGACTGATTCAAACCTGGCATAAACGTGGACGCTTGCTCTATGCTGTAACCCCCCGCTTTGCAGCTACCTCGACTGAGGAGCAACTGGTTCTAGCAGGCAAATTGTTGCAGGAATTTCCCGATGTCTACTTGCATACGCATTTGTCAGAAAATGTGGATGAAGTAGCATGGATTGCTGAACTGTTTCCCCATCGTCAGGGCTACTTGGATGTGTATGACCAAGCTGGGCTAGTGAAGGAGCGATCGGTATTTGCCCATGGTGTCCAGCTTACAGACGCTGAGTTTCAGCGCCTATCGGAGGCAAAAGCTGCGATCGCCTTTTGTCCTACCTCCAATCTGTTTTTGGGCAGTGGGCTGTTTCGCCTTGAGAAAGCAAAATCCGTTGATTGTCCTGTGCATGTAGGGCTAGGTACTGATGTTGGCGGTGGCACTAGTTTTTCTATGCTCCAGACAGCTAACGAGGCTTACAAAATTGCTCAATTGCGGCGGCAAAACCTCTCTGCATTCAAAGCCCTCTTCCTAGCGACCTTGGGCGGAGCACGGGCGTTGTATCTAGATCATGTGATTGGGAGTTTTGACCCTGGCAAGGAGGCAGATTTTATTGTGGTGGATGTGCAAGCAACGCCACTCATGGCATTACGCAACGCTGTGCCAATCGCAACCACCCTTACTGATTTGGCGGAAACCGTATTCGCCACCCTGATTCTAGGCGACGATCGCGCTATTCATGCAACGTACGTGTTCGGTACCCTAGTTACCAGAGTAAATGGCAACTAGAGCAAATTCAGTAGCCCACAACCTGATCAGTCCTGCTAAAGTAAGAGTCTGACGTTTGTTATCTTCAAATCGGCAAGGTTAGTCCTTATACGCTGCTGGGACTTGCCCTTCTAGTTATCGACAACAACATTGTTATCTTTATGCCCATATGACGTAAATGCTCAATGAGTTGAGGCGCTGTTTGTTATGTCTTTTTTCGTTCCAATTGTTAACGCTGTTTTAGGAGCAGTAGGGCTGATTCTCCTGATTGTGTGCATTATCATTGCACCGTGGCAGCTTAAGTTAGTGCTGCTGGCAGTTGGTTTAGCAGTAACCCAGCGTGCCCTACAGTCACTACAAGTCGAGCCATCTACATCCTCAATTCCTGAGGTAACACCACTAGGGCAACATCAGCGATCGCAGCCGCAATCTGCAAGTGTCATGGCTGAGACCACTATGTCCAAAGAGCAAGCCTTGGCTGATCAGGGGGCTGCCTCGTCATCCCATCGCTTCACCTATCGAGGCAGTGAGTATAAATCCCCATTAGCTTCACAGCAAGGTACCCATGAAAAACTGGTGACGGGTAAATCCTTCACGTACCGAGGCAGTGAGTACACACCCCCATCCACGGCACAGGATAGTACCCATGAGAAATTGGTGACCGGTAAATATCGGGGAGCAGACTGTCGGTTGCATATTCACCAGCCTAGCTCCACTCATGCTGAGGTTGCGACAGCCGATACCCATGCAACTATAGAAGCAAACTGACACCTGTCC
>JANWZG010000112.1:5228-10007 GCA_025054735.1 Cyanobacteriota bacterium
TCCAGCATGTTGGTATAGTACAGATTACCTGACTAAATCAGGACGTGCTGCGCGAAACTGGGCAGATGTTTCTTGCGCCAATGGGCATCAGCGCGCCGATCGGTTTGCACTTCCAACACTCGTATCCCAGTTTGAGGCAGGGGGTTTAACCGCTGCCCTAACTGTTGCCAACTGGTAATCATTTCATGCTCAATGCCATAGGCCGCACAAAGCTCTGCAACGTTGACCGACTGAGGTGTGGCAAAAAACTGTTCAAAAGGTGGTTCAAACTGACTAATTGGGAGCATTTTAAAAATGCCACCTCCATCATTGTTAATGAGCAAAATCGTTAAATGACCAACGATATGTCGGCGCAACAAGAAGCCGTTGGTGTCATGCAACAGGGCCAAGTCACCGGTGAGCAAGACTGCACTTTGGTTACGATGGGCAATGCCGATCGCCGTAGACAACGTGCCGTCAATCCCGTTGGCACCTCGGTTAAAGAAAGGACGCACTGCCAAGCTTCCGGGCTGCCAAAACCACTCCATATCTCGAACTGGGGTGCTGTTGGCAATAAACAATGGGGTTTCTGGCGGCAGTTGACGCGACAACAGCCAAGCAATTTTAGCTTCGAGTAACCAGTCAATACTGATAAAGGTTTGCTCGACTTGGTGTCGAACCTGTAGCTCTGCCCGACACCATTTGTCGAGGTAAGAGAGGGTACTACGTCGAGACAGCATGGCTGCTGGAGACTCTGGGGCTGATAGAGCAGGGACGATGGTGAAGCTAGCGATCGCAGCCTCGGTAACCCCAACCCGCTGGCGAGTGGTATCAGCATCAAGCAAGACCTGAGCTAGTTGCGCCGCTGTGAGAGGTAAATGAGTGGTTTTGCCATGTAACGGATCCAAATTACGATCGCCTGGATCCACAATCCACTGGCGGGGCTGCACAGCCTCTAGCCACGATCGCAACTCTTTGCTGGTGGGCATATCGCCAAACCGAATCACCACTTCAGGTGCTAGAGCTGAAGCTAGGGAGTGATTACGCAGTAGCAGGTCATAGGTAGAAATTAAGTAGGGATTCAGATGGGCATAGTTGCGGAGTGGAGACAGCGCTTCTGCGAGAACAGGATAACGCAACAGCCGTGCAATACGGGCGATCGCAGCACAATAGTCGGCAGGGTGCTGAGGTTGCACTGGGCCAACAATAATCAGGCCCCGATCGCACTGTAGCCACGATTGAGAGGGCACAGGATAGGGAGAAAACGACACCCCAGAGTTAGATGAAGGGATACAGGGTTCGATGGCAGCAAAAAACTCCTCTGGATGAAGCTGAGAAATGAGAGCTTTGATTTGAGCCTCTACGTGAGGCGGCTCCGGCAAGGGTGCGAGGGGGTCACGAAAGGGAAGATTCACATGCACAACACCAGGCACTGGCCACAGGGTGCGCTGCCATGCCTGAATGATCGTTTGGCGTAGATAAGATAGCAGTTGCAAGGTAGCTTCAGGTAATGCCAACTCGGTATACCAATTGGGATAGTTACCGTAGAGTTTTTGTTGGTCGATCGCCTGGCCAGCATTACAGTTGCGCAGTTCTGGGGGACGGTCTGCCGTCAGCACTAACAGGGGTACGCGACTTTCCCGTGCCTCAATCACGGCAGGATAAAAGTTAGCAGCGGCTGTGCCTGATGAACAAATCAGTGCTGTGGGCCGTCCAGATTGTCGCGCTAGCCCTAGGGCAAAAAAGGCGGCTGAGCGCTCATCCAAGACAGGGATAGCCTCAACATGGGCAGACTTAGCTACGGCGATCGCCAAGGGAGCCGATCGCGACCCAGGGCAAACTACGGCAGTCGTTAATCCCAGTCGTTGTAAGGTTTCGACAATAACAGATGACCAAATTAAATTAGTGTTTGTAAAATCTATAGCCATTAACAGTCGTTACTTATACTTAACTATACTTAAATTGAATATCACCCTAATACCGCCGGGCAAATGGTTTACAGTTACCCTGTAGGCACCGCCTCCCCTGGCATTCTAACTAGTTGCAAAATGCCGTAACAAAAGTCTACGATGCCTGCACTACACAATCTCAGCCCTTGTCGTTGTTCTTTACATATGTCATGAATAGGCGACTAGTCATGCTTATTGGCGTGCCGGGTAGTGGTAAGTCCCATCTAGCGGCTCAGTTAGTGTCAGCCGCTCCCGATCGGCTACTAATTTCCACAGATGCTATCCGCGCCCAACTGTTTGGTGATGAAGCCATCCAAGGGGAATGGCACAAGGTACAAGCTGAGGTCAAGCATCAACTACAACAGGCCATAGCAGCCATCGACGCAGGGACTGCAACCGCAGCTATCTACGATGCTACCAATGCTGCATCTAACCAGCGTCGGAGTGCCTTGCAACTAGCTCGCAGCGTAGGATTTACCGACATTACAGGGCTGTGGTTAGATACCCCTCTCTCTGTCTGCCTAGAGCGCAATCGTCAGCGTCAGCGTCACGTTCCAGAGGAAGTAATCGTGCGGATGCATCGTCAACTACAGCAATCACCACCCACCACCGCTGAGGGATTTGAGCGTTTACTGCAATTGCCAGAATATACGGAATTTCGTGCGCTATGCTACCTCTAGCATGGTCAGGACTATAGTCCAATAAACCTCAGACACCACGTCGTAACTCTATGTCTTCTGTAACGCCTTCTGTAACTGCTCTGCCAATTGCAGCCCAAGTTGTGGATTTGCCAACCATTTACCCCATCGGGGTCTACGCCCTACATGGCATTGCTCATCTTGGGTTTCATCTCTTAAGTCTGGATACTGTACGTGGCTATTTGCTGCAAATTGACCCCACCACTAACAACACCTGCGTTTTGAATCCCCGACAGACAGATGAATTTCTAGATGCAACTGGCTTAGCTGTTTGGTGTGATACCCTATGGATTGCGCGCGGAGAGACTATCTATCGCTGTGCTGATGTCATCCAAATCAAGGATGGAATTCCCACCCTTTCACCTGGCCAGTATCTACCCCTACAACCATTTGTCACATTACCCTATACCGCCAACGGTGTAGCAGTCTGGGAATCTACAGTCTACGTCACCTGTCAAAAGGCAGGATATATCTTTATTTTCGATGCAGCTACTGGCAGAGAAATTACGCGATTTCCGGCTCCTGGTGTTGGCATCGAGAACATTGCGGTTCGGGATGAGGAGTTATGGATCTGTGACACCGTGGAACAAAGTGTGTACTGCCTAGAGCGAGCAACAGGCAATGTCATCTTTAACGTGTTGACTCCATTTCCTGATCCTACAGGGCTAGGGTTTTATCCCCATCCCCAATTGCAAGAAGACGTGCTCTACGTTGCCTACGCTGGGTTGGAGCCTTACATTCGAGATAATCCCAATGCGAATCCTACCTATGAGCTAGAGATGCGCGATCGCACCTTTATTCATCCCCTCTACACAAAGCTCTACGCTGATCAATCCTATGCACTTTCCAATGGCTACTTGGTGGAAATGTCCTATGTAGAAGAATTGCAGCCTTTAGAAGAAGTTGATGTTGAGCAATTAGAATGGCGAATTGCGCTGCCTGCGGAAACCGATCGACAAAAGGTGCATCATGTGGAAGCAATTGGTCGTCCCTTTGAGGAAAGGATTGATGATGGTCAGCGGGTTGCTGTCTTTCGGTTTGACAACCTAAAGCCCGGAGAGCGCCACATTTTTGGCTGGCGGGCACTACTGGAAGTCTGGAGTATTAAGTATCAATTTACTCCTCGTCAAGTGGAAAACTTGCCCCCGCTTGCCCCAGATCTCCAAGCTCGCTATCTAGTTGATGATGACGACTTGGCAATGGATACACCCGTAATCCGGCGAGCAGCCAAGGAAGCGGTTGGTACCGAGACCAATATCCTGCGTCAAGTGTATCGGATTCGTAACTACGTCTACGATCGTCTCAGCTATGCCATCAAGCCTTACATAGATACTCCAGATGTTGTTCTAGAGCGGGGCACTGGTTCTTGTGGGGAATACTTAGGCGTATTGTTAGCCCTCTGCCGCTTAAACGGAATTGCCTGCCGCACGGTTGGTCGTTACAAATGTCCACCCTATCCTGATCGTCGGAACCTGCCACTGCAACCAGACTTCAACCACGTGTGGATGGAGTTTTACCTGCCAGGTGTGGGGTGGTTGCCAATGGAGTCTAACCCTGATGATGTCCAAGAGCGCGGGCCTTATCCTGCTCGATTTTTTATGGGCTTGGCTTGGTATCATGCAGAGGTGGGTAAGGGCATCTCGTTTGAAAATTTGCGAGTGCAGGGCAAACCCGTCAACCGAGATGATGTTTCCATTGGTAACTTGGCCCTTAACCATATCCGGTTCAGAATTCTTAAGGAATTAAAACCAGTTTAGTGAGAACTTTACAATGGTTATGCGTGATATACGTTGCAATTACTCAGTGACAAGCTCAACATGGCAAGCTCAACATTGAGTGATTAGGTCTATTAGGAGTTGTGAGTGATCAGGTCTGATGGGAGTTATGGGCTATATGACTATGTAAAGCAATAATCCTAGGACGGAATGGTGACAACAAGTTTTCCAACAAAGGAACTTCAGAGCGCCTACCTCCGGTCAACAAGTCTGTTGGTAATCAATTAATGAGCTTAGAGGCTAGATGTAACTCAGTGAGTGTGGCACTCCTATACATATAGATACACATAGATAGATACACATAGATGGTTAGTGTGATTGGTTAGTGTTGCAAGAGGGTCAAATGGTATGGCGGGTCAGGTATTAGCCGATCGCTAC
>JANWZG010000113.1 GCA_025054735.1 Cyanobacteriota bacterium
AGTGGGTTATTCTTAACGTTAACAGAGCATTGCTCGGTGCACAGCACGACTGTTATGCGCTAACTCAGATCGACTCCTAGGAACTTGTCGAGGAAGCGCGTGCGCCAGACAGCTCGTAGAATCAAGCACCACTCTAAGGCCACAAGTACCAAGAAACCGAGTTGCCGGGGGGTGAGGGCAGCGAGTTCAAAAAATTGTCGCAGGGGCGGAATGTAGAGAATGAGGAGGTATAGCCCTAGCAACCCTAATGCCGTCGCAGAGTAACGCCAGTCACCGCTGAGGGGTTCGCCGCCAGTCCAGGCGGGGGTAGGTGGTTTTAGAAAGGGAATCAGCAAGAGTTCGCAAAACACCAAAATGGTGACTAACATGGTGCGGGGCAGGGTGTAGTCAAGTTCCTGAAAGCTGACACCGGGGGGTAAGTTAATGATTTCTTTTACTAGATAGAGCATGTAGACCAAGAGAGCTACAAAGGACATGGTTACTGCGGCAGGGATTGTAAAGTGGAGGAGCGATCGCACCACACTGCGTCGCCGAGTTACGGGACGGGGCTTGGCCCATGCAGGCATAACCGCAGCCGGAAAACCTACCCCAATTAGGGCTGTAATCGCACTGTGCTTATTTACCAGGGGAAAACTATCAGTAGCCATCGCTGTCGCAAAGATCAAGATTGTCGTACAGAGAACACGGACGATAAACAGGGTAAGAACATCCCGGATGCCACTGCGAATCCGCTGACCCTCTAGAAAGGCATGGGGCAGCGCTGCGAAGGAGTCTCTCAGTAATACGATATCAGCTACCCCACGGGTGGCCTTGCTGCCACTTTCCATAGCAATGCCTAAATTGGCTTGTTTCAAGGACAGCACATCATTGACTCCATCCCCAATCATGGCGACATAGTGCCCCTGACGGCGGAGGCTTTTTACAAGCTGGGCCTTCTGGTCTGGGGTAACGCGCCCAAAGACGGTAGCTCTGGCAACAACCTGGGCAAATTGATCATCGCTCATGTGGGCAAGGTCTTGACCTGAAATCACCGGCTGATTGTTGTCGAGTCCTGCCTGTTTTGCCAAGGCAGCTACGGTTTGGGGATGGTCGCCAGAGATGATTTTTACCTGGATGCCTGCTTGGGCGAAGCTCTGGAGAGTGCGCTTTGCCTCTGGGCGCAGTTGGTCACTAAGGTGCACAATCCCTAGGGGTTGAAGCGCGGAGGGTAACAGTGGGTTATCGGGGTCTGTGAGCACTGTGCCTGGATCAGCGGCGTAGGCGAATAACAACACACGAAACCCCTGACTGGTTCCTAATGTTACGTAGTTAGCCACACGGTCGGCCATGTCTGGGGTCAGAGCAAGCAAGCTGGTGAGGGTTTCTGGGGCACCCAATACATATAGCCCTGGCTTTGGCTCATCAGCCATGACGATCGCGCTCCAGCGTCGCACTGACGAGAATGCAACCTCGGCTTTTACCGTTCGTGGGCAACCAGGGTAGGTGACTGCTAACGCCTCGCTAGTGCGGTTATGGGTGGTAACATTGGCGGCAAAATCTCCCAAGGCTTGGGCCAGTTCTGTGGGTGTGGCTTCTAAGGGTACGATTGTTTCTACTGTAATTTCATTGGTGGTCAGGGTGCCTGTTTTATCAGAACAAAGCACATCTACATTGCTTAGAGACTCCACTGCATTTGCCTGCTGAATGAGGATATCATCCCCCACCATGTGCACAGCAGCAATGCCATAGGCCAAAGTAATGGCCAAGAGCAACCCTGTGGGTACTAACCCTGCAATCACAGCCGCACGTTGCACAGCATCGGAAATGGAGTAAGAGCGTCCTAGGAAGCTAATCCCCACTAAGATCCACAGGAAACAGGCTAGTAGCAAAAAGGCTCGGATTACTAGGTTGATTTCCTTTTGCAGGGGGGTGTAAATTTGGCGAAAGGCACGGGCACCTGTGACGAGTTGATAGGCGATCGTCTCTACACCAACCTTAGTGGCTTGGAAGCAGGCATGACCACTGACGCAGATTGTGCCGGAATAAACGGGGTCTCCTGATTGTTTGACGATCGTGTCAGATTCACCAGTGAGTAGAGACTCATCCACATCCAGCCGACCATCACCAACGATCGTCCCATCCACTAGAATCTGATCCCCAGATCGCACCACCACAATGTCTTCTAGCACAATGTCCGCAGGGTCGATAGTCTGCTCTCGCCCATCTCGAATCACACTGACACTGGGACGGTTCAGCAAGGCGATGCGGTCAAGCTGTCGCTTTGCCCAAATTTCTTGATAGATGCTGACAATAACACCGCTAAAGATCACTACCACCACCAAGATGGCGTCACCATAGCTGTTCAACAGCACTAACACGATGCTGATGGTAAGAAATACAGCGTTAATAAAGGTGAACAAGTTTTCTTGAAAGATTTCTCGATAGGAACGACTAGAGGGCAATTTAGCGTTATTGCCTTGTCCGTTTGCCCGTCGCTGTGCTACCTCTGCTTGCGTCAGTCCTTGCGTAGCCACCAGTGGGTGTTCGTTATCCACCATAAAATTGTCCTAGCCTGTTACACATACGATCGTGTCTATTACTTACCACTAGAGCAACAGACTTGTTAAGCAGTCCATCCTGTTTTGGTAGCTTTTATACCTCAAGCCCTGCCTTCCTAAAGCTTCCTATGGTGAGAAGAGGGACAAGGAACAATCAAGCCCGCAAGTTTAGTGGGCACGTCTCAATGAGTTTGCACGTCTTAATGAGGTTGGTTGATAAACGTTAATCCCAACGCTAGCAGGTTTTCTACAACAGGAACCTAGCCAAAATCGGTAGTACCGTTCCAAAAACTGTGACCTAGATTGCCCTATGGTTAGGCAGGTGCATTCCACTTGTGTAGCCCTCGCCCTAAATCCCTCTCCCAAGCAGGGAGAGGGACTTCTAATCCGGATCCTCTTCTCCCAACCCCCGTTCGCGGGGGGCTAGGGGGGCTGGGAGTTGAGGGCTTATTTGCGTAAGTGGGATGCACCCCGGTTAGGCTGCTATTGCCCTAGGATAATTACATCGCTAGTTTGAAGTAAAGTTTGTATAAAAGTATAAAGAGCAACCTATGAAGAGCACTGTAACCATGAGCACGTGCTGTCTTGGTTGAGGAACGCTATTCAGCTAGCTGGTTGCTAGACAAAACTCTTGAAACTCCTATTCTCTTGTGGGTTGTTAGCGACAGCGTAAATCAACAAAACATAGGCTGGTGTTGGGTTTCACATTATTCAACTCAGCCTGTAAAAAGATTCTGTTAGTCAACCAGATTTAACTAGTCAGATTAACTAGTCACAAGTTATTCGAGGGTGCCATGACGACTAGCCACAGTGGTATTACGTGTTGCCTGTCCGTTATGTTGGTGTTGAACTCATCCCATCAGTATTAAAGGTAAGTTAAAGGTAATGCTCTATGCTTGCTGATGATGGCGTTAAGCCCAACTCTGCTGGGTCAATGTACTTCCTGGTTTGTGGTTTAGGAAGCCTGGGGCAATATTGCGTCACAAAGTTAAAGGAATTTGGTGTGCAGGTAGGTGCGATTGACGCAGTTCAACCTGTCTATTGGCAAATCCCTGGCTTATCAAGCCTATTGGACTATCTTGTCATAGGCGACTGTCGCCAGCCAGAAGTCCTCATCAAGGCTAATATTCACGCTTGTCGTTCAGCTCTAGTTGTTGCTAGTGATGAGCGGATTAATCTCGACACAGCCTTTGCCATTCGCTTGCTCAATCCCCATGTGCGCCTAGTGGTTCGTTCTTCTAAGCAAAACTTAAATGAGCTGTTAGAAAAACAGTTGGGAAATTTTGTTGCTCTAGAACCAATGCAGTTGCCTGCCCCTGCCTTTGCGATCGCAGCCCTAGAGAGCGATATCCAAGGCATCATCAACCTAGACGAGCACCTACTCCGCATCGTTCGATACCATATGGATAGTAACCATCCCTGGTGTCATCATCGCTGCATCCATGAACTCAATGGTCGTCACCGTCGGATTCTCAGCCACAGCCCAAGGTCAGCCGAATTACCGAAGGAATTTTATAGCTGGGATCCTGAAGCCAGGGTACAAGCCGGAGATGTCATAACCTGTGTTGAAGTAACCCATCGGTTGACTGACCAGCTAGCCGCCACTAGTGGACAATCAACCCCTCTACAGCCATCGGTGTCATCACAGCCACCCTTAAACCAGCCTCCGAGGAGAGTTAGTCAAGCGAATAACAGACAACAACTAACTCCATGGTTTTGGCAACAGCGCGTCGGACGATGGCTACAGATCTTTTGGCAAGCTACAGCCCAACAACAGTCCAAGCGAGTCGCACTGATTATGGGAATCACAGTGCTGACGTTAATCATTGCAGGTACAACTGTCTTAAAGGCAGCCCATCCTCAGGAAAGTTGGCTAAAGGCTCTGTACGTCACGGGTGTCATGCTGTTGGGATCCTACGACATCGTATTTGGAGCCTTGGATCCTGCCGACACAATCCCCCTGTGGATGCGATTTATGAATCTGTTCTACATGCTGATGGGAACGGCTGCTACGGCTGTTCTGTTTGCACTGCTGACGGAAAGTTTGTTGGCAGCTAAGTTTCAACTCCCCAATCGCCGCCCACCTTTGCCCACCCACAACCATGTTGTGCTGATTGGGCTTGGACGCTTAGGCCAACGCATTGCCGCCTTATTGCAAAAACTGCAACAGCCACTAGTTGTTGTCAGCAGTCATGTGCCTGATGACACGATCTTGCCCCAGATACCGATCGTGGTAGAGGACTTAACGGCTGCTCTTGAGCGAGTGAACCTTGCCACCGCCAAGAGTGTTGTAGTTACTACCGACGACGAAATGCTGAACCTAGAGATTGGATTAAGGGTAAAAGCAACAAACCCTGCCGCAGGCTTAGTGATTCGCACCTTCGATCCCCAATTTAGTGACAACTTAGCCCAACTGTTGCCCGAGGCAGATGTAATGTGTGTGTATGCCCTCGCTGCTGAAGCATTTGCAACGGCTGCCTTTGGTGAAAATATTCTCACCCTACTCCGCTGGAATGATCAAACAGTGTTGGTTGTGGAATATACCATTCAGCCCGACGAGCCGATTAAAGGCTTGCTACTAGCCGAAGTTGCCTATGGCTACGGTGTTGTGCCTATCTTGCATCGAGGGATTGATCAACCAGAGGCTCGGTTGATGCCATCGGACGATACCGTATTGGAAGTTGGCGATCGTCTAGTCGTCTTAGCCACACCTAGCAGTCTACATTGCATTGAACAACGGGCCATGAAACCGCGCACTTGGCAGATTTACATCGATCGCGTCGCCTTCCGTGATAGTACGTTTGAAGGAGCTAGAATCATCACCCGCATCACAGGCTGTAGCATGACTCTAGCCACTCAGGTAATGGATCAAGTGCCTACCATACTCCCAATTAACCTATATCAGCAGCAAGCCCAGCGCCTAATGCGAGAGCTACTCAAATTTCGCGTGATGTCGCACTTAGTACCCTGTGCACCACCAGACTCTCTATCCATTAACCAGCATCAAACATTACATTAGTGTTCTCTATGCTAGTATGCTCGTGGCTGATGGCTTTGAGTCTCAATCAGGGCTATACCTGAACATTGCCTGTTAGAGGACAAGCGTCTAATCGTCGAGCAGCAAATCCAAGGAAAATTGCTGTGGCATACAATGGTGGACATTTCTGTTGCACGATTCTGTTGCACGATAGGTATGTTCAGAGGAAAACCATAGATGCCCGTTAACTTCGATAGCATTATCAGCACTTCAAATTCTGAAGCAAACTTTTTAAGGATTTTTGAAAATGCGTTTTCTCAACAAGACCAGCCACTGCTCGAAGCGCATCGAACAATTCTCACAGCCTGCTACCAAAATCCAGGACTTTCTCCAACCCTAAAAGCCGATACACCAGAAGCATTAGCCAAGGCTTGGTTAAAAAAGTATAACGATAGTTATGAAAATCGAATTTCAAGGCGAATCTCACGAATCCCAGGCACAGTTGCCGATCCAATCGTTAGTGTCATTATCAATGCCCGATTGACAGGACTAACAACAGAACATCTTGAGCTAATCAAATATGCCCATAGGCTATCAATGTCTGCCGAAAATATTCAAGGATTACTACTAGAGGAATTTCTAGCTGGGCAACTTGCTGATTATGGTTGGTACTGTTGTTGGGGAGACTTGGTTCGGCACGTAGATTTTTGTAATGTCGATGGTTCTCTCTTGCAGGTCAAAAATCGTAGCAACTCGGAAAACAGTTCATCGTCTAAAGTCCGAATTAATCGGCCCATTGAAAAATGGTATCGAGTTGATGCCAGAACAGGTTCCTATCGATGGTCTGACTTCAACAATAGGTACAACACGAATCGCTTTTCAGAAGAAAACTTTGTTATCTTTGTTCAACAGGTTCTAATCCGCAATCCAGATGCCTTAGCCATTGAAGTAAACAATCCTTGGAAGGATTTGTCAGATTCATCAAACTAAGTTGAGGCATAGTTGTTTTGCTGAAGATTCTTCCAAACAACCCATATCCTGCATCCAACTGACATCATCGGTTTTATGATAGCGAGAATACGGAAAGTCTGGATAGGTAATAGGCTGTTCACCCCTCAGATGAGATAGCAACATCCTAGCGATCGCTCTTCCTAGAGAGCACGGTACGGCATTACCAACTTGCCGATATTGATCAAGTAACGTACCTGCAATCATCCAATCGTCTGGAAATTCTTGAATACGCTTATATTCTTCAATACTCAGGGGTCTATCCTCTTCTGGATGGGCCAGATCTGTTGCAGGCATCGCTGGATGAGTAACTAATGTCGGGGCGGGTTTATCCCAAGCTAGCCTGCGGTAAAAACCCGTCTTTCCGCCTCCTGCATGATAGGAAGCTCCTAGCGCCTCTTGGTGTAGTTCTTCTGGTAAGTCTCGCCAGTATTGTCCAGGTTTCAACAACCTGTAATACTTGAGCCGTTTCTCAGGAAACTTGACAAAGTGATGTCCAGTCTTGGGAAGACCCTCTAAGGCTTCTCGTAAACTTTTCCAGGTTGGCAGCCCGTATAGACCCTTTTCTGAATGTGTAGGTGTGAGGTAGGGAAGCTTTTCTCCCTCACGACTACAAGCAATGACAACCCTTTCCCGTTGCTGTGGTGAGCCGAAGTTAGCAGCATTGTACAAATTAAAGGAGATGCTATATCCGGCCTCCCTGAGTCGTTGAGTAATAAAACGTAGAGCGCCACCTCTTTGTTCATCCTGAGACAAGGGTGGGAAATTTTTCCCTCGCATTTCATGCGGTCTATGCTTCAACGGAGCAGACAATAACCCTCGAACATTTTCAATGACTGCAAATCTCGGTTTAAGCTCAGTGATTAAGTCGATAAATGTCAAAAAAACATTGCCACGTTCATCATTAAATCCTTGGCGCTTTCCTGCACTGCTAAAGGCTTGGCATGGTGGTCCGCCAACGATAACATCAATCTCATCGGTCGAACTTAGTCCTGCCTTTGCTCGAATTTCTGCGGCTGAGTAATCCCGAATATCCCCAATCAGCGCTATATCTGGTCGATTGATTTCAATCGTTTTGCGAGCGGCTGCATCAATTTCACAAGCAAGTAGTACTTGGATGCCTTCTTTTTCTAGTCCCAAGTCCAAACCCATGCAGCCAGAGAAAAAACTCAAGGCTTTTAGTTCAGGTTTGCTAAATGAACGTCGCCCATGATCAGGAACTCTTAAACTTAGATTGTCTCCTTTGACACGGTAGCCCTGAACAGATTCTGATGCTACGATCCATCGACTACTAATCTTTTCCCCACTGATTTCACCATGTCGGAGTAGTTGACGCACATATTGCTCTGAGCAATCTAAGACTTCGGAGGTTTCTTTTACTGAGAGGTATTGGGTAGCCATGCTTTCGGGCGCGAAACTAAAACTAGGTACCCATGCTACTGCCAAAGCAATACATTTTCAAGCATCTGCATGGCTGTGCGTTGCTATGAAAGAGAAAACTAGGACGGTGTTGTAGGAGCGTTAATGAACTGTCCTGTTTGAGAAAGAGTTACAACCTCGCCGATTACAATGACGGCTGGTGATAGTGATTCTCCGGTGGTTTGGGCTACGATCGTGGCTAAGGTGCCCCGCCAGATGCGTTGGTTGGCTCGCCCTGCCCACTGAATGATAGCCACTGGGGTGGTTAGTGGACGGCCAGCACGGCTGAGATGCTCTACGATCGCTGGCAGTTGCTGTGCCCCCATCAGTAAGACCAACGTATCCACCTGGGCTAGAGCTAGCCAGTTCAAGAGAGCAGGATCATGGGCGCTACAGACTGCAAAGCAGCGACTCAATAATGGGTCTGTTAAGGGAATTCCCGCTAATAAGGGTGCTGTTAATGCTGATGACAATCCGGGCACCACTTCGTAGGTATACCCAGCCGTTGTCAATGCTTTTAGTTCTGAGCTGACTCGTCCAAAAATGAAGGGATCGCCACTTTTTAGACGCACAACCCGCTTGCCCTGTTGAGCATAGTCAACCAGTAGGCGATCGATGTCTGCTTGGGGCACACTAGGCTGTCCACCCCGTTTACCGACAAGCACTATGTCACAGTCTGGTGATGCCAGGGCTAGCACTTCTTCATCAACCAAAGCGTCACAAATTAATACGTCCGCTTGTTGGATGCGCTCAACAGCCTGCACGGTTAGATAAGCAACACCACCCGGCCCTGAGCCAACTAATGCCACAGTAGAGATTGGTAACACCTCCTGCATTACTAGTTAGCGGCGCTTGAGAGTATCCATGTTTGGACGCATCTTTAAGCGCACCGCCAAGGCAGTGATATTGTCGTGACCGTTATATTGGTTAGCTAATTCGATCAGTTGAGCAACACCACGATCAAGGTTAGCTTGGGAGCCTAGTAACGGTTCTAGGTGCGTGCGCCAGTGAGTCTCTAGCAAGTCGTTGTCAGCTAATCCATCTGAACACAGCATCAGTAATGTGTCTTCTTGCAAATCGAGAAACTCTATATCTGGGTTGATAAAGTTCTCATCCCTAGGGCCAAGGGCTTGGGTCAGTTGCAGGGCATCAGGGCGAGCGTAGGCGATCGCAGGTTCAACACCGCGCTGAATCTCGCGTTGGCCCACATCATGATCAGCCGTGAGTTGCTCTAGTCCTGATCTGCGGCTAACTCGATATAGACGACTATCACCCACGTGGGCATAGGCAACCTTAGTGTTGTGGATCAATACCATCACTAGCGTTGTACCCATACGTCCGCTTCCAGAGCGGGATGTCTCTTGGTTGATGTCATAGATGGCTTTGTTGGCCAAAACTATTGCCTCTCGGATTTCAGCTTCTGTCGGTAACTTAGTTGTTGCGATATCGGTATTGAACCAACGGGTTTGAAAGTAGTCTCGTATGGTGTTGACCGCTAAGCTACTGGCTACCTCTCCTCCGGCATGGCCACCCATCCCATCACACAGAATGAACAGCCCCCTCGCCTGGACGGTTGAACCTTGGGGAGTCTCTAGTTTACGAATTTCAGTTTGAATGCCAAAGTAGTCTTCATTGTGATCTCGCTGACGGCCCACATCGGTACGCCCTGCTTCACTGAGGCTAACCAGTTGCATTGGCAACACAACGGTTGGGGCATTGTCATCAGCGTTGTCATCATCATCGTCATCATCAGCAGCCGTGACTACCCCTGTTCCCACTACAGGTGAGGCTTGTGATTTTGGAGGTAGCTCTGAGAAATCGATCGTATCTGCATCTCCATCATTGGCTTCATCGGCCTGTCTTGCCAGGTTTGGAGCATCACCAACCGTGTCTTCATCATCAGTTGCAGTCAGAGTCGGCTCACTCTGGAACTGGTTTGCAATCATTGCTAGCTGTGACTGTAGTGTTTCCACAGTAGCAATGGAACCTG
>JANWZG010000114.1 GCA_025054735.1 Cyanobacteriota bacterium
GAACTGGAGCGTTTTGGTGCATTAGCTATGTACGTGCCCCTGGAAGGTGGCTACGAAGGCCGCTATCAGCGTCGATTACGAGCAGCCGGTTATACGGTGCTTAATTTGACTGCCAGAGGCTTAGGTGATTTGTCAGCCTATTTACAAGGTGTTCATGGTGTTCGTCCACCTCATTTGGGTAAAAAGACGATCGGCAATGAGGCAGCAGTAGGCTATCGCTACTTTGTTCCCCCTATCCTCACCTACAACTTGGAAAACATGCCAGCTCAGAACCAGAAAGGGTTGGTTCTCTGGTTGATTGAGGGGTTCGTCCTGTCCAGTCAAGAGATTGACTATCTGAGTAAGCTACCTAGCTTAGAGCCACGCATTAAGGTTGTGGTAGAACTGGGCGGGGGACGTGTAGTGCAGTGGCAACCGTTGAAGGCAGACTTGGTGATTTCAGCCTCCTAATCTTCGTAGACCATCACCTGTATTTTGACTGAGCATTTATACTTCGTCTGCATCATCCTCATCAGTGGCCTTTCTGGTTTGGAAGTAAAACTTGCAGATGCGCTTGGATGACTTAATAAAGTTGCAAAACTCTAGGGTTAATTCTGATTCTGGGTTTTGTTCCAGCTTGCTGACGGCCTCAGCCACAGATAATCCAGAGCGATAGAGTGTGTCAAAGGCACGCTTGACCTCTAGGCGCTGTGCAGGAGTAAAGCCTGCCCGCCGTAGCCCTACCACATTTAAGCTAATAACCGTGTTAGTGAAACTGCGGGTCATACAAAAGGGAGGCACGTCCCGCTGAGTGGCAGTTGAGCCACAAAGCATAGCCAGCCTACCAATGCGGGTATGTTGATGAATGAGGCAGTTGCCACTAATAACTGTCCGATCGCCTACCTGCACATACCCTGCTAACAGCGCCCCATTAGTAATAATTACCTGATTGCCAACAGTAGCGTTATGACCCACATGACTGTTGACCATCAGCAAACAGCCATCACCTATGGTGGTGACACTATCAGGCTTTGTTCCACGATGGATTGTGACTCCTTCGCGAATGACTGTATTGTTGCCGATGCGCACGTAGCTAACCCCACCGGTATAGGCCAAATCTTGGGGCAAGTCACCGATTACCGCCCCTGCATGAACCCGACACCCAGCCCCTAATATGGTGTGTCCTAGGATGGAGACATGGGAGCCAATTGCGCAGCCATCTCCAAGCTGTACATCACGATCGATAACCGAATAGGCACCAACGGTTACGTTTTCTCCTAGTTGTGCTCCCGGTTCGATCACTGCGGTCGGGTGAATGGTCATATCAGTAGTTGCAGCGTCCTATGGGTAGAGGTTATGGAGTAGAAGTTATAAGGGAAAGTATAGTACAATCCCCCCTTCTCAGTTGTTGTGAAGTCATTGCTAGGCCGGATTTGAGGATTCTACATAATGCCAATTCCAAAAACTACCGCCACAGATGGCTTGTAGTAAGGACTTAAGTCCTTACTACGAACTAGTAGGCTATGTAGCTAGCTTTTGGAGACATGGGACAACTGTCAACTCTACTGCTTTTAGTCAATTCCAAAAACTATCGCCACAGATGGCTTGCAGTAAGGACTTAAGTCCTTACTACGAACTAGTAGGCTATGTAGCTGGCTTTTGGAGAAATGGGACAACTGTCAACTCTACTGCTTTTAGAGCCGCAGTGTACTAAAACCTACTAAATTATAAGTGTTAAGCAAGTAGGGTCAACGATCGCCCTACCAGCGCTTCAGCAGTGATGCCGTTAAACGCCATGATCTGATTAGCCGTCGCCGTGGTTTCGCCCCGTTTCCAGGCAATAGTGTCACGCCTGCTCGTGCTACGCAACATAACAGGTTCTAGCATAGCGCTAGCTCCGCCCGTCACACCCAAGAGGGCACTGCCGCCAAAGATAGCCTCAAAACCAGTATCATCCAAAAAGTCACCATCGGGTTGGAAGCAGGTATTCCACAACACATCCGTAGGACGATAGAGGCGACGGGGAGAGACAACCGACACAATGCGAGAGCCAATGCCCTGTTCTGCCAGGTTCGCTGCTGCTTCATAGACAGGAATAAGCACCATGTCTCCAATGACAGCAAATACCACTAGCTTGCTGCCTGGAGTTTCTTGGAGAACTATCGCTCCCTGTTGCAACCCATCTCGTGTCTGCTCTAGGGTAGTGCGAACTGGCAGAGCTGACTTGCTAGCTGTAATCACCACGCCTTTGTTGGTTTGAGTCAATGCCCAGTCGTAGCAAACTTGAATGCTGTTAGCATCGGGTGGAAATAGGGGAAAGATGTTGCCATTCCGCATCATAGCCGCAAAATAGGCTTCAATCTCTGGGCGCTGATGTGTCCAGCCGTTGCGTCCCTGCTCTAGTGCTCCTGCGGTAAACAGAGTGATAGTAGCCGGTGTAGCGCGGCGTAGTTCTGCCATGGCTTGGGTAACAGTCTGCCAGATAGGCAGGCCATTAATCGCAAAGGATTCGTAGGAACACCAGAGAGTGCGGGATCCCATAAGGGCAAGACCAGCAGCCAGACCAGCACAGGCATCTTCACTCAGCGGCTCATAGACTTGGCCGCCAGGTGCTTGGTTGTAGAGGGGATCAGGGGTGGGATGATTAATTTTTAGGGCTTGGTTAATGTTGGCAATGCCAGACGCTTCGTTGCCATCGGCATTCGTGACCAAGAAGCGACGATCGCGCTGACCCACCTCAGCCACCAGTCGTCCCATCGCTGTTGTAGAAACCTTAGGCTCACCACCAATGGCATATTCCTCCAAGGGCAGAGTCCCCAAATCTGGCAAGGGCAACTCAAATTCGGTGACCACAGTCTTACTGGCAGGGCCACCCCCAGCCCGCTCACAGTTAGCACGCACTAGTGACCAGACCTGAGGTGCCAAGGCACGGCGTTGTAGCGCTGCAATGATATGGGAACTGTCTAAGGTATCCTTGGGATAGAGGTTGTGAGATTTAGCTCCCAATGCATGAACACCAGCTCCTTTTAGTTGCTTAAGAATAAACACAGTTAATTTGCCGCCCATAGCCGCCTGAGCCGCTGTATCCATACCTACAAGCACGGCCTTGGTAAACTCTAACCGCTTCTCTAGGGAACAAATAGTACTGTCAATGTAATCACCGGCTTGGTTTTGGTCGTCAAAGTCTTTTGCATCCACCAACACTACCTGTTCAAAGCCATTGCCATGCCAGTAAGCCATCATTTCTTCATTGGTTTTCATGGAAACCATGCTGTGGTGTTCCTGGGAAAAACCATTCCATACCAGCACCGGCAAGAAGTTAGTGATGTCAGGATAGGCCGTGTGGAAGTGTGCCATTGAACTCATGACGTAGGGTTCACCCAAGCCACCATCGCCTACCGTGAAAGGAAATAGCTTGTCTCGATGCAGGAAGGCCGCTGCCATCCCAAAGTGTTGGCCTTGACCCAAGGGGCCAGCAGGAGCCAATAGGCCAGGAATGTAGCCAGAGAGGTGGCCTAGCAAACCATGGGTTTCTCGGAAGCGATCGCGCAACTGCTGTACAGTGGTGATGCCCATATCTTCTAGGGAGCGATCAAGGAACATAGCGCTGTAGAAACCAGGGGCATGGTGCCCTACCTCGGTCATGATATTTTTGTAACCTAGCATTACCAGTGCAGCGTAGGCTTCTGCTTGGCTCGCAAATCCACCAGGGTGTCCTGATGCCTTGCTGCCTGTAATCTGTAGAGTCAGGTAGCGAAGTGCATCGGCATAGAGCAGGGTCTGGTAAGCAGCGGTCATATCATCAGCCTTAGCGATTGCTGTCTGCCCAGAGGCGATCGCCGGAGTGGCACCATAGGTATCAAACTCAGCCGGTAATTCCCCAAAGTATTGAATACCAGCACAGAAGTCAGGGATAGTCGTGTTGGGAGCGGATGTGGTTGCTACAGTCATGGAATAGATACCTAATGTCTAGACGGTGCACCCTTTATAGTACACAGTCGCGGTCAATCCCTGAGGCTTTCAGGCAACAAAATCTTCTATTCATCCGATAAATGTAGGGCAATGGGTTGCAAATACTCACCAGCATGGCGCTTTGGTAGCCTAACCTGTCAGGCATCTAAGCCGTCTAGAAACTGTGATAAACTCTGATCGCTGTTGAGAATTACTCCTGAGCAGCAGGCTGTCGGTTTTGGTAGGGAGCAGCTACCAAACGCAAGGGGGAAAGTCTGGTGCAAGTCCGGCGCTGTCCCGCAACTGTGATGAGTGTGCTAGTGCTATCGCTAATACTCTAAGTCAGGATGCCCGCCGATCGCCGCACGTCTCCAGCAGGGATAACTACTACGCCTCTCCATCAGAGAAGGCCATGGGTTGTACCTAGCTGTTGAAAGGCGTGCTGAGTTAACTTTATAACCATCTGCGAGGTACGGATGCATAGTCAGAATTGTTGTATGCGGCAATACCGATCGTCCTATTTACGATTGCACTTAGCTGTTAGCTGTTGCCATCCATAGTTACACACATTAGTTAGTTGCACACATTAGTTGCACACATTGTAGTTGCCTGTTGCTACCGATAGCAGTCGGGCCATTTATTGCGTTCATTGCGTTCACGGCTGTTTTGAACCTTATCGGGCAGTGCAACTCAACAACACAGCCTGAGTTTCTTGTATCCCACAGGATACTCCAGCATAGTACTCTGAACCTTTATTCTCTGAACAAGCACTACATATGCCCTGAGGAGTCGGCACAAAAGTCTTTCCCTAAGAGAGGATTGTGGCTCCTCTCTACTCCTATATGCAGTCCCCTAAGGAGAATTTAGTCTGACTAGTAGGGTGCTATGGCGGCGTTGAGCTGTGGGTTTACCAATTCCCATAATCCTTAACCCCTTTCAGGAGATGACTACCATGATGATTTCTCGATCGCTAACTGGTGTTCTCATAGCGGCTGCCGCTACCTTGTCTGTGCAAATTTTGCCAGCACAGGCAGAGGATGCAATGGTTAATCCACCAGGGGGCACGATCGCCCAAGCTTCACCCCCAGCAGCCCCAACTCCAGAAGCAAAACCCACAGAACTCGCCCCAGAAGATGAGGAAGAAATCACAGTCATTGACCGAATCCTCAAGCAACCTGTGTATAGCCCCTTTCGCCGCGAAGGGGAATTGCGGGAAGCTACCCGCCCTACCTACGTTGTGACTCGTGAAGAGATCGCAGCTCAAGGAGCTAGAACCGTGCAAGAAGCTCTGAAATTCTTGCCGGGGATTGCATCAGACGGCACGGCAGGTGGACACCTAGGGGCACTGAGTTCACAGTTTGCACGAGGGGCATCTAGCTCGCAGGTGCTGATTTTGCTGGATGGTCGCCCAATCAACACCTTTGATACTGGTGCGTTCGACCTCTCTAACTTTACTACCGATTTTGTAGAGCAGGTGGAATATACCTCTGGTGGTGGTTCTACACTTTACGGATCCAGTGCGATCGGCGGTGTGATTAATATCATCACCCGTCGTCCACCTTCTCAAGGGGTGACGGCAAGCACCCAACTGCAAGTGGGAAGCTACAGCTACAATCAGCAGGCGGTTCAATCTGCAGGACGGTTAGATGCTACGGGCTATGTGATCGGCTATAACCGCACCCAATCCTTTAGCAACTTCCCCTTCGAGATTCCCCGTGCTAATTTCAGCGGCATTCGAGAGAATGCTGACGTGCTGTACGAAAACTTAAACTTGCGCCTAGAGCAGGCATTGGGCGATCGCAATACTCTAGACTTTAGTGTACTGTTCCTGAACAAAGATTTAGGCAATCCTGGTGGCGTACCAATTCCCATCACTGGGTCAGCAGGCCGCTTTAATTCTCTAACCCGCAACGATCGTACCCTTACAGATCAATGGCTCACTAGCCTTACGTGGACATCTAAACTGGGCGGAGGTAATGATTCCCTGCTGACAGCTCGTTTCTTCGCTGATTTCCTGGATACCCGTGTTACTCGGCCCAACTTCGACAACCAATTTGAGAGTTATCAAAATGCTCTAGGTTTACAGGTACAGCACAGTTGGCGTTTTACACCCAGCCAGACAATCACCTATGGGGCAGACTACCGTAATACAAATGTCAACAACCGTGACTTGGTAATTTCAACCAATAGTCGTACCGACCAATACAATAAGGGCCTGAGCCAAGGAGCTATCTTTGCCCTTTACGATGTAAAATTTTCCCCAGAATTTAGCTTCAATGTCGGCATTCGACAAGATTTCAACAGTCTAGCGAACGGCTCTGTAACGTCACCAGCAGCTGGATTGCGTTGGCAGGTATCAGAAAGCACGACTCTGCGAGCTAACTATGCCCGCAGCTTCCGGGTACCCACGGCGGTCGATTTGTTTTTCCCTGGGTTTAGTAACCCTAATCTGCGTCCAGAAACTGCCAATGCTTTCGATATTGGTGTTGATCAGACCTTAGGCAATTTTGGCCTGCTGCGGTTTACGGCTTTCTACAACGAAGTATCGGATGCGATCGTCTTTGTGTTTAACCCTGCCACCTTCGCTGGGGCACCCGAAAATGTGCGTCGGGTAAGAACCTTGGGCTTTGAAGCAGCAGCAAATGTGCAAGTAGCAGAAAACTGGTATCTGTTCGCAAACTACACGCTGAATAATTCTCGCATCTTGGATGATCCCAATGCTCTGTTGATTGGCAATCGCCTAGCATTCACCGATGCAGACAGTTTCAATGTGGGTCTTTCCTACGAGACTCCTCAAGGCTTCTACGCGGGGGTACTGCTCCATTTGTTGGGGCAACGGTTCACAAATTTAACCAACACGGAATCGTTACCTAGCTATACCACTGTGGATTTGAAATTGCGGGTGCCGATCGATCGCACCCTTGTGATCAATGCCAGCCTTAATAATGTATTTGATCAACGCTATGAGGTGTTTCCAGGCTTCCCTGGCATTGGCATTAACTTCCGAGCTGGGTTGAACTGGTCATTCTAGGCAGCTACAACGGGCGGTGATTGGGGAGTAGGGGCAGGAGATTTAGGTGGAACGATCGCCACAGTTATTAAATTCTTTTAACTTTCGGTAATGTCCTGCCAGCGTGTCTACCAGCCTACGGTAAACTACACCATAAGCTTAAACCCTAACGTTTAATCGCTTGTTTATTGGGCCTCTAATTTCGCAGAAATCTCTCGCAGAACACTGAGCAGTCGTTTTGGAGTTTTAGTCAATGTCTCACTCAGTCAAAATTTACGATACTTGTATTGGTTGCACCCAGTGCGTTCGCGCCTGTCCTCTAGATGTGCTAGAAATGGTTCCCTGGGACGGTTGCAAGGCACAGCAAATTGCCTCATCCCCCCGCACTGAAGATTGTGTTGGTTGTAAGCGGTGTGAAACTGCCTGTCCTACAGACTTTTTGAGCATTCGAGTCTATCTTGGTGCAGAAACAACCCGCAGCATGGGCTTGGCTTACTAGGCTCTGCATTATTGGAGATGCCTAGCTTTCAGCAGCATGTGTAGCTTACATTCTCTGAAATTAGTGGCATGTTTCTACAGCAGACAGAATTCCAAGTCATCTTGTATTACATAACGAGTTAGCAGTCGCCTGTTAGCTATAAGTTTGTCAGTAACTCCGGATGAGATGGGCAGAGAGTAATCTCTGTCTATTTTTTGTTTTGAAGGCTAGTCAGACAAATTATCGTCACCGCGCGATCGCAACAGTCGCACTGCCATCACCACGAAACCTACAGCAGCGAGTGACTTGACCCAATGGGTTGGGAGCACACTTGCTACCCCCTCACCCATTAACACCCCTAGCAAGCTGGCCAACAGGAGAGCACCTGCTGTGCCCCAAAATACACTGCGGGGAAATTTAGAACTTCCACCCAAAGCAATAGCAGCAACTTGGCTTTTGTCCCCTAGTTCTGCTAAGAAAACGGTGACAAAACTCATGCCCAGAAGATCCCAATCCATAAGTTTTTTCTCCCTTATGCCATCACGTCGAGGAGCAGCAGCCCTGCTACAATTAGCAGCGCGATACCGGCTGCCCGATCAAGGACGATCGCAGGTACTCGCTGGGCTAACCATTGCCCCACCAACACACCTACCAAACTGGTGGTCACTAGAGCAGTAGCTGCGCCTGCAAACACAACCCATGGTGCATGGGACTCTGCGGTCATCAACAGGGTGGTGATTTGGGTTTTGTCTCCTAGTTCCGCTAGGAAAATGGTCACAAAGGTAGAAACGAAGACCTGCCAACGTCCGCTACGACTCGCTACAACCAACTGGTCTGACCCAGACTGCTCCGTAATCAGTGCTGCTTGGTTCAAGTCCTCACTGACAGTCGAGGTCGGCGGGGCTGCAGCGATCGCCAACTGACTGTCAGATTGCGCTAAAGGCTGCTGTGTTAAAGACTGCTGTGCCAAGGGCTGCTGGATTGGAGATGACACAGATAGGGTCATAGTACTCAAGACGTAATTATGGTAATTTCATTTTTCTTTCATCATTATGACGATAGATGCAAAACTTCGCAATTCTTTTTACTGCACTCTGATCCTAAAGCACACACTACTTAAGACTTTGCGATAGCTGCTCACTATACAATCAATCATCAGGGCAATCGATCATTAGAAACAGCCGTCACGGTTTTACAAATCGTGTAAATGAGTGGCAGCGTGAGGATTTGAGTAATTTCACCTAGCAAAAACGTAGTCATGGGAACAACAGCTATGCAGTTGGATGGTAGGCGACGGATTCGGTTTGAGAGCATGTGGCCTGAACTTGATGGCGGACGTTTTCCAATTAAGCGTGTTGTCGGAGAAAAAGTACACCTAGAAGTCGATATGTTGGCGGATGGCCATGATGTTTTAGCTGGGGTAGTGCTATATCGTCATGAACACAGTGACCAGTGGCAAGAAACACCGTTGTCACCCAAGGATAACGATCGCTGGTGGGGCATCTTTAAGGTTTATGACGTGGGGCGCTACCAATATACGGTTCAGGGCTGGGTTGACCATTTTCAGACATGGCGGCGTGGCTTGGCTCTCAAACTGGCTGCTAAGCAGGATGTCCAAGTGGATCTATTAGTAGGGGCTGAACTAGTAACTGCTGCTGCCCATCGAGCGGCTGGACGCTATGCTGATTTGTTACACAGTTATGCCCGTAACTTACGCAATGCAAGAGCCTCAGATGTTGAGTGGCTACGGGAATTGGCCTTGTCCAAAGAGTTGGCTGCGGTAATGGCTGTGCATCCCGATCGTAGCCTTGCTGTTACCTATGACAAAGAACTGGAAATTGTGGTTGATCGAGAACGTGCTCGTTTCAGTACGTGGTATGAACTATTTCCTCGTTCTTGGGGAAAACCAGGCCAACACGGTACCTTCAAAGACCTAGAGAGACATTTGCCCTACATTGCGGATATGGGCTTTGATGTGTTGTACCTAACGCCGATTCATCCCATTGGGACTACCTTTCGTAAGGGGAAAAATAATGCCTTGACTGCTGAGCCTGATGATGTAGGCGTGCCTTGGGCAATTGGATCCCACGAAGGTGGACATATGAGTATCCATCCCCAACTGGGGACATTGGATGACTTTCGTGCCCTAGTCGATCGTGCCCAGACCTATGGGATTGAAATCGCCCTGGACATTGCCTTTCACTGCTCCCCTGACCATCCCTACCTTAAACAGCACCCCCACTGGTTTGCTCACCGTCCTGATGGCAGCATCCGTTGTGCCGAAAATCCCCCCAACCTGTATGAAGATATCTACCCCTTCAACTTTGAAACCGAGGCATGGCAGGAACTTTGGGAAGAACTCAAACGCATTATCCTGTTCTGGATTGAACAAGGGGTATCTATCTTCCGGGTAGATAACCCCCACACTAAGCCCTTCAGCTTTTGGGAGTGGCTCATTCGCGAAGTCAAACAACGCTATCCAGAAGTCATTTTTCTGCCCGAA